>NZ_JBWJZD010000009.1:0-282472 GCF_056429065.1 Bradyrhizobium sp. USDA3010 | reverse complement strand
GCTCGATCGCGACGGCAACTACGGAATCTTCTTCGCTAGCTGGCAGGTCGCATCAATCGACTTGACCAATGGCGAACCTGTCAGTGATGTGTCGGAACAGGTGTCAGCCATGTCTCCGGTCTAAACATCGAGCCGGGCGATGACGGCGGAGTGTGGTGCGCGAGCGCAAGGACGTGAAGAAGAAGCGGGCGCGACGCCCAGTATTCGGTGTCGTCCCCCGGCTCGACCGGGGGACCCAGTACGCCGCGGCTTCTCCGTCTTCACATCCGCAGCGCGAGGAATTGAACGCGGCCCCTGCTTGCTCCGGTCCGGCCGCGGTACCATGTTCCCCGGAGCGCAATCCGGGTCCGTCTGCATGCTCCGACGCGTCGCCATCCGTCTCGCTTTTGCCGTGCTGGCCGTTGTGCTCACGAGCGCTGCCTCTGCGCAGCAGCGGCAGCAGACCAATCCGGCGCCGTTCGCACACACGCCTTGCAGTGTGCTCGACGAAGGGCCTTGCATCCCGTCCTATTGCAGCGTGTTCAATCACGGGCCGTGCTTTCCCGAGATGGATTATCCGTACGGCGAAAATCTCCAGCTCACGATCCTGACGGTGCCGCCCGAGGGGCAGGCCGCGAAGTACCGCAAGCCGGACCATGATCTCGATACCATCGGCGATCTGTTCGCCGCGCTACGTTCCTGCTGGGCGCCGCCGCCGGCGGACGACGCGCGCGAGGGCATGCAGATGTCGGTGCGCTTCAGCTTCAAGCGGACCGGCGAGATGATCGGCACGCCGCGGCTGACGTTCGCGACGCGGGGCATCCCGGCGGATACCCGCACGACCTACCTCAACGCGATCAACGCCTCGCTCGGCGCCTGCCTGCCGCTGAAATTCACCGGCGGGCTCGGCGGCGCGCTGGCCGGCCGCCCGATCATGATCCGCTATGTCGACAATCGCGAGCTGGCCAAGCCGGCCGGCAATCCGTAGCCCGCCACCCGGCGTGACGCATTGCCACCCGCCCGGCGAAGATGTTACGCGAAGGCAGCAATCAATCGGGGGAGGAACATCGTGGGACTGCTCGTCATGATCCTGGGTCTCGTGCTGTTCCTCGGCATCCATGTGCTGACCAGCCTGCGCGAGCTGCGCGCCGGCATCGTGAATGCGATGGGCGAGGGGGCCTACAAGGGCGTCTATTCGCTGGTGTCGTTCGCCGGCCTCGCACTGATCATCTGGGGCTTCGGCCACTACCGCGCGACCGGCTGGATCGACATCTGGACGCCGCCGACCGCGTTCAAGCACATCGCGGTGGCGCTGATGCTGCCGGCCGTGATCCTGGTGGTGGCCGCCTATATTCGCGGCCGCATCTACACCACGCTGAAGCATCCGATGCTGGCGGGCGTGAAGCTGTGGGCGTTCGCGCATCTGCTCGCCAACGGCGATCTCGGCTCGATCATCCTGTTCGGCTCGTTTCTCGGCTGGGCGGTCTATGACCGCATCTCGCTGAAGCGCCGCGCGGATGCCGGCGGGCCGCCGATCCCGGTGGGCGGCCCGACCAACGACCTGATCGCGATCGCGGTCGGTGTCATCGTCTATCTGGCGCTGGCGTTTGCGTTCCACCCGGTCGTGATCGGCGTGCCTGTCATGGGAGCCTGACTATGTCTGTTCAATCCGCCATCAAGCGCAAGACCGCGCCCGATCTCCGCGCCCGCAAGAATGGCGAGCCGATCGTGATGCTGACGTCGTACCATGCGCACACCGCGGCACTGGTCGACCGTCACTGCGACGCCATCCTGGTCGGCGATTCCCTCGGCAACGTCATGCATGGCTTCGAGACCACGGTGCCGGTCACGCTCGACATGATGATCC
Organism: Bradyrhizobium sp. USDA3010; assembly: GCF_056429065.1. Lineage (NCBI taxonomy): Bacteria > Pseudomonadati > Pseudomonadota > Alphaproteobacteria > Hyphomicrobiales > Nitrobacteraceae > Bradyrhizobium > Bradyrhizobium sp. USDA3010. The sequence goes on along the minus strand of NZ_JBWJZD010000009.1, from coordinate 280,626 downwards.
TCCAGGGCCGCGCCGTGATGCGCGGCTCGCAGCAGGCGCTGGTCGTGGTCGACATGCCGTTCGGCTCCTATGAGGGCTCGAGGGAGCAGGCGTTCCAGTCTGCGGTGCGGATCATGAAGGAGACGCTGTGCGGCGCGGTCAAGCTCGAGGGCGGCGTGCGGATGGCGGAGACGGTGGCGTTCCTGTCCGAGCGCGGCATTCCCGTGATGGGGCATATCGGCCTGACACCGCAATCGATCAACACGCTCGGCTCGTTCCGCGCGCAGGGACGTGAGGAGGAGACCTGGGCACCGATCGAGAACGACGCCAAGGCGATCGCGGAAGCGGGCGCTTTCTCGATCGTGGTCGAGGCGGTCGCCGAGCCCCTGGCGCGCAAGATCACGCAATCGATCACTGTTCCCACCATCGGCATCGGCGCCAGCGCTGCCTGCGACGGCCAGGTGCTGGTGCTGGAGGACATGCTCGGCCTGTCGCCGCGCGCGCCGAAATTCGTGCGCCGCTACGGCAACCTCGGCCCGATGATCGAGGAAGCGATCGCGGGCTATGCGCGCGACGTGAAGAGCCGCGCCTTCCCGGGGCCGGAGCACGTCTACGGCATGAAGAAGAGCTGACGAGGCGGGCATGGACTGGTCGCAACACGCACTGCCGCTGATGCGGCTCGAGTCGCGCTTCGGTGACCGCGTCGTGCCTGTCTTCGCCGAACGGCCGGCCAGCCTGTGGGCGATGATCACGGATGCCGTCGCGCAGAATGGCGACGGCGAGGCGCTGGTCTGCGGCGCAACGCGCCTCTCGTGGCGCGAGGTTGCCGAGCAATCCGCGAAGGTCGCAGCCGGCTTTGCCAAGCTTGGCCTCGCGCCGGGCGACCGCGTCGCGATCCTGCTCGGCAACCGCATCGAGTTCGTGTTGACGATGTTCGCCGCAGCCCATGCTGGCCTCGTCACGGTGCTGCTCTCGACGCGCCAGCAGAAGCCCGAGATCGCCTATGTGCTGAACGATTGCGGCGCGAAGCTTCTGGTCCACGAAGCCGCGCTTGCCGACCGCATCCCCGACGCTGCCGATATTCCCGGCCTCGCGCATCGCATCTCGGTCAGCGACGACGACGCGTCGCAATTCGCTGCCTTGCGCGACAATGCTCCGGCGCAGGCGCCGGCGGAGGTGAGGGAAGAGGACACCGCGATGATCCTCTACACCTCAGGCACCACCGGCAGGCCGAAAGGCGCAATGCTGGCCCATTGCAACATCATCCACTCCTCGATGGTGTTCGCCTCCTGCCTGAAGCTGACCAGGGCCGATCGCTCGATCGCCGCGGTGCCGCTCGCGCATGTCACCGGCGCGGTCGCCAACATTACCACCATGGCCCGATGCGCCGGCGCGCTGATCATCATGCCGGAGTTCAAGGCGTCGGAATATCTGAAGGTCGCGGCGCGCGAGCGCGTCACCTACACGGTGATGGTGCCGGCGATGTACAATCTCTGCCTGATGCAGCCGGATTTCGACAGCTACGATCTGTCGAGCTGGCGCATCGGCGGGTTCGGCGGCGCGCCGATGCCGGTCGCGACCATCGAAAAGCTCGACGCCAAGATTCCCGGGCTCAAGCTCGCGAACTGCTACGGCGCGACCGAGACCACGTCGCCCTCGACCTTGATGCCGGGTGAATTGACCGCGGCGCATATCGACAGCGTCGGCTTGCCGTGTCCCGGCGCGGAGATCGTCGTGATGGGGCCCGACGGCCGCGAGGTGCCGGGCGGCGCGATCGGCGAGCTCTGGATCCGCAGCGCCTCGGTCATCAAGGGCTACTGGAACAATCCGAAGGCGACCGCCGAGAGTTTTACGGCCGGCTTCTGGCATTCCGGCGATCTCGGCTCGGTCGATGCTGAAAACTTCGTCCGCGTGTTCGACCGCCAGAAGGACATGATCAACCGCGGCGGGCTGAAGATCTATTCCGCCGAGGTCGAGTCCGTGCTGGCCGGCCACCCGGCCGTGGTCGAGAGCGCGATCATCGCAAAACCGTGCCCGGTGCTCGGCGAGCGCGTGCACGCCGTGATCGTGACCCGCAGCGAGGCCGATGCAGAGAGCCTGCGCGCCTGGTGCGCCGAGCGTCTCTCCGACTACAAGGTGCCGGAGACGATGGCGCTGACATCAGAGCCGCTGCCGCGCAACGCCAACGGCAAGGTGATCAAGCGTCAGCTCAGGGAGAGCCTGTCCACGTCCTAGCTTTCTTACCTCTCCCGCTTGCGGGGGAGGTCGGATCGCATCGCGAGATGCGATCCGGGTGGGGGCTCTCCACACTCAGAGACTCTTTCAGTGATCCGACTCGTGGAGGCACCCCCACCCCAACCCTCCCCAGCAAGCGGGAGAGGGAGCCAGCCGCCGTCGCGTGCCGCTGCAAACTTCCCCGGTTAACGCTTTGATCCGCCTCGCTTTGCCTTGCCTCCGCCACACCGTTAGGGTAACGCCGCCGCGATGTGGGGATCGGGTAGGGGCTGCGCTCCACCGAGATTCGCGGTCCCGAGGGGATGGGATAGCCTTAAGTGTCTGAATTATTTGACGAAGTCGACGAGGAAGTCCGTCGCGATCAGCTCAAGAAGCTGTGGGACAAGTACTCGCTTTTCATCATCGCGCTGGCGATCCTGGTGGTCGCGGGCGTCGGTGGCTGGCGTGGCTACCAATATCTCGAGGGCAAGAAGGCCGCCGAGGCCGGTGCGGCGTTCGACCGCGCCGTTGAGCTGTCGGACCAGAACAAGCACGCCGAGGCCGAGGCCGCGTTTGCCGACCTGATCACCAAGGCGCCGTCCGGCTACCGCAATCTGGCGCGGCTGCGCATGGCCGCCGAGGTCGCGATCCGCGACCAGCCGGCCGCTGCGAAACTCTATGACGCGATCGCAGCCGACCGCAGCGTCGGCGGTCCCGATCAGGATCTGGCGCGGATCCGCGCCGCGCAGATGGTGATGGACACCACGACCTACCCGAACATGGTCCAACGGCTCGAGGCGATGGCGACGTCGAAGGACTCGACGTTCCGCCATTCCGCGCGCGAGCTGCTGGCGCTGTCGGCCTGGCGCGCCAACGATGCCACCGCCGCGCGGCAGTGGCTCGACCAGATTGCCAATGACGGCGAGACGCCGCCGAGCCTGCGGTCGCGCGCCGAAGCGCTGCAGGCGCTGTTGCCGCCGGTCGCGAAGAGCTGACTTGGCGCGCGAAACCCGAGTTTGAGTGAGAGATCGACCATGCGCCGCTCGCAACGCCTGATCGCAGCCGCAGTTCTGACAGCGCTTTGCAGCGTGCTGGCCGGCTGCGGCGGTGGCGGCATGTCCAATTTCGACCCGAGCGATTTGCTCGACTTCCTCGACACCAAGAAGAAGCTGGCCGGCGACCGCAAGCCGGTGTTCCCGGAAGGCGTGCCCGGCCTCGAGCAGGGCGTGCCGAAGGAATTGTACAAGGGCTCGCAGCAGGAGCAGCTCGACCAGCAGAACGCCGCGGCAGCCGCCGCCCAGCCGGCTCCGCCAGCGGAGCCGCCGAAGGGCGCCAAGAAGCACACCAAGCGGGCCGCGCCGGCCGCGGATCAGGCGGCTGCCCCCGACGCCGCGGCGGCGCCGGACGAGGGCGCGCCCGCCGCGCTGCCGCCCGAGCCGAAGCCGAAGAAAATCGTCCGCCGCCGCACCACCGCGCCGCCCGCCGACGACCAGCAGGCGCAGCCTGCGGCGCCGGCCCAGCAGACCCAGACCACGCAACAATCCGGCGGCGCGTTCCCCGCGCCGCTACCGAGCGGTGGATTTAGCCGCTAATCGCCTGCGGATTCCACCTCTCCCCGTAAGAACGGGGAGAGGGAGAAGGTGCTGCATCATTTGCTTCGCCGCATTCCTGCTGTAGTTCTTTCTAGCACCTTGACCCGCGGATGACAGACCGCGCCGGGATGATCCATGTCTTTTACCATCGCCATTATCGGCCGGCCCAATGTCGGAAAGTCGACGCTGTTCAACCGGCTGGTCGGCCAGAAGCTCGCATTGGTGGACGACGAGCCCGGCGTGACCCGTGACCGCCGCGAGGGGCAGGCCCGGCTCTACGATCTCGACTTCACCATCATCGACACCGCGGGGCTCGATGAGGGCGCCAAGGGCTCGTTGACGGCGCGGATGCAGGAGCAGACCGAAACCGCGATCGCGCTCGCCGACGCCCTGATGTTCGTGATCGACGCCCGCGTCGGCCTGACGCCGACTGACCGCGCCTTCGCCGACTTCGCCCGCAAGGCCAACAAGCCGGTGGTGCTGGTCGCAAACAAGGCCGAGGGCAAGCATGGCGAGATCGGCGCGATGGAATCCTACGCGCTCGGCCTCGGCGATCCCGTGCAGATCTCGGCCGAGCATGGCGAAGGCATGGGCGACCTCCACGAGGCGCTGAGCGCGCTGGTGCCCGCGACACCAGAGGAAGACGACGAGGTCGAGGATGACGAGGACATCTCGGAAGAGGAGGCCGCGCAGCGCCCGATCCGCGTTGCCATCGTCGGCCGGCCCAACGCCGGCAAGTCGACGCTGATCAACCATCTGCTCGGCGAGGAGCGGCTGCTGACCAGCCCCGAGGCCGGTACCACGCGCGATTCCATCGCGGTCGAGATCAGCTGGCAGGGCCGCCAGTTCCGCGTGTTCGATACCGCCGGCCTGCGCCGCCGCTCGCGGATCGAGGAGAAGCTGGAAAAGCTCTCGGTCGCCGACGCGTTGCGCGCGGTGCGCTTCGCCGAAGTCGTCGTGATGATGATGGACTCGCAGAACAAGTTCGAGGAGCAGGATCTGCGCATCGCCGACCTGATCGAGCGCGAAGGCCGTGCCATCGTGCTCGCCGTCAATAAATGGGACCTCGTCGAGCGCAAGCCCAACCAGATCTCGCAGCTGCGCACCGATGCCGACCACTGGCTGCCGCAGGTCAAGGGCGCGCCGATCGTCGCCGTCTCCGGCCTGATGGGCGAAGGCATCGACCGCCTGATGATTGCGATCCAGGAAGCCTATGCGGTCTGGAACCGGCGCTTGCCGACTGCCGCGCTCAATCGCTGGTTCGAGCAGGCGATCCAGGCGAGCCCGCCGCCGGCCGTCTCGGGCCGCCGGCTGAAGCTGAACTACATCACGCAAGTCAAGGCGCGCCCGCCGAGCTTCGTGTTGTTCTGCTCGCGCGCCGATGCGATCCCGAGATCCTATCTGCGTTACCTCACCAACTCGCTGCGCGAGACCTTCGATCTGCCGGGCACGCCGATCCGGATCACGCTGCGCGAGAAGGCCAATCCGTTCGCCCACAAGCGCAAGCGCCCGTCGTGAGCGGGAGCGCTGAGGTTGACCCTGCGGCCATGCCGCAGGCACGCAGCGGCGCCGTGATCTTCATCTTCATCACCCTGCTGCTCGACATGCTCGCGCTCGGGATCATCATCCCGATCCTGCCCAAGCTGATCGAAGGCTTCGTCAACAACGACACCGCCAACGCCGCGCGCATCTTCGGCGTGTTCGGCTCGATCTGGGCCTTGATGCAGTTCGTCTGCTCGCCGATCCTGGGCGCGCTGTCCGATCGCTTCGGCCGCCGGCCGGTGGTGCTGCTGTCGAATTTCGGCCTTGCCGCGGACTATGTGCTGATGGCGCTGGCGCCGAACCTGATCTGGCTGTTCGTCGGGCGGGCGATCTCGGGCATCACCTCGTCGAGCATCTCGACCGTGTTCGCCTACATCGCCGACGTCACTGCGCCGGAGCAGCGCGCCGCGATGTTCGGCAAGATCGGCGTCGCGTTCGGCGCGGGCTTCATCCTGGGACCTGCGCTGGGCGGCCTGCTCGGCGAGATCAATCCGCGGCTGCCGTTCTGGGCGGCGGCGGGATTGAGCTTCGTCAACGGCCTCTATGGCCTGTTCATCCTGCCGGAATCGCTGCCGCCGGAACGGCGTGCGCCATTCAAATGGAAGAGCGCCAATCCGATCGGCGCGCTGCATTTCCTGCGCGCGAACCCGACGCTCGCCGGCCTGTCGCTGGCGACCTTCTTCGGCCAGCTCGCGCACGTCGTGCTGCCCTCGGTATTCGTGCTCTACGCCACCTATCGCTATGGCTGGGACACCGGCACCGTCGGCGCGACGCTGGCGCTGGTCGGGCTCTGCGGCATGATCGTGCAGGGCGCGGCGATCGGACCGATCGTGCAGCGGCTCGGCGAGCGCAATGCGCTGTTCCTCGGCCTCGTCTGCGGCGCCTTGGGCTTCGTGATCTTCGGCGCGGCGCCGACCGGCCAGCTGTTCTGGATCGGCATTCCCGTGATGGCGTTCTGGGGCATCTCGGGCGCCGCGACGCAGGCCCTGACGACGCAGCTCGTCGCCGCCGATCAACAAGGCCAGTTGCAGGGCGCGACATCGAGCGTGCAAAGCATGTCGGAATTGATCGGCCCGTTCCTGTTCACGCTGACGTTTGCGTATTTCATCGGCGACAACGTGCTCGTGAAGCTGCCCGGTGCGCCATTCTATCTGGCCGGCGCGCTGCTGCTGCTCGCGCTCGCCATCGCGTGGCGTGCAACGGCCGCGAAGAAAACGTAGCTTCGCAGGGTGGGTTAGCGAAGCGTAACCCACCATTGCCTCCGCGGTAAGAAGGTTGGTGGGTTACGGCCTACATCTTAATCAGTCGCCGGCACCGAATGGTGTTCGTGCGTGATCCGCCAGCCGCCACCAACTTTGCGCAGTCCGATCGTGAGCCGGAACTGGAACGTGGCGTCGGGCGGGCCGCATCGCATCACGGCGACGGCGAAGGCCACGTCGTCGCCGGCCGTGATCGCGATGTCCTCGATATTGAAGGCGTAGGACGGACGTTGACAGCTGAAGAACAAATCCCAGGTCTTCCTGTACTCATCAAGTCCGCGTGACTGGAACGGCGGCGGCACGTCGAACATCACGATGTCCTGATCGTGATGGGCGAGAACGCCCGCATAGTCGTGTCTGCGGACCGCGTCCGCCCAGGCTTCGATGAGTGTTCTGACCTGGTTTTCGGCTCCGGATTGCGTCATGGATATTGCTCCGCGTGTGGCTGACATGCGCCCGGAGGACGCAGGCCAGGACGTATATCCGACACGCAGAGCGAATTATTTGAGCGGTGAACGGCCGGACCGAACCCCGGCCGTCGCGCGACGCTTACTTCTTCACCAGCGGACAATCGCTGGCCTCGAGCGGCTTGGCGGCGTCTTCCGGCGAGATGGTGGCGATCAGCTTGTAATAGTCCCAGGGATATTTGGACTCTTCCGGCTTCTTCACCTCGAACAGATAGGCCGGGATGATGCGGCGGCCGTCGATCCGCAGCGGGCCCTTGCCGAACAGCGGGTCGTCGGTCGGGATCTCCTTCATCTTGGCGACGACCTTGGCGCCGTCATGCGGATTGCCGCCCATCGCGTCGAGTGCCTTCAGGTAATGCAGCACGCCGGCATAGACGCCGGCCACCGTCATCGAGGGCATCGAGCCCTTGGGCGAAACCTTCTGGAAGCGCTTCGACCAGGCGCGGGTCTGGTCGTTCATGTCCCAGTAGAACGACTCGGTGAAAGTGAGGCCCTGCGCGATCTTCAAGCCCAGCGCGTGCACGTCGTTGACGAACAGCAGCAGCGCCGCGAGCTTTTGTCCGCCCGCGGTGATGCCGAATTCGGACGCCTGCTTGATCGCGTTGGTGGTGTCGCCGCCGGCATTGGCGAGGCCGATGATCTTGGCCTTGGAGGCCTGCGCCTGCAGCAGGAACGAGGAGAAGTCCGCAGTGTTGAGCGGGTGCTTGACGCCGCCGAGCACCTTGCCGCCATTGGCTGACACCACCGCCGAGGTGTCGCGCTCCAGCGCATGGCCGAAGGCGTAGTCGGCGGTGAGGAAGAACCAGGTGTCGCCGCCTGCCTTGGTCAGCGCCTTGCCGGTGCCGTTGGCGAGCATGTAGGTGTCGAATGTGTAGGAGATCGTGTTGGCGTTGCAGGCCTTGCCGGTGAGGTCGGCGGTCGCCGCGCCCGAGTTGAGCACGATCGAGTTCTTCTCCTTGGCAAGGTTGCTCACCGCCAGCGCGACGCCGGAATTCGGCGTATCGGTGATGATGTCGACCTTGTCGTTGTCGATCCAGTTGCGCGCGATGTTGACGCCGACGTCCGGCTTGTTCTGGTGGTCGCCGCTGACCACGTCGATCTTCCAGCCCTTGGCGCGCAGGCCGGAATCTTCCACCGCCATGTTGGCCGCGGCCACCGAATTGGGCCCGCCGATGTCGGCATAGAGGCCCGACATGTCGTTCAGCACGCCGATCTTGACGTTCTTGTCCTGAGCAAAGGCAGGCGTAGCAAGGCCGAGTGCAGCGCAAGCGAGAAGCACGGCGTGGCGCCGTGCGAGCGTCGTCGTCATGAGACATTCCCTCCACTGTCAATTTTTTCCGCAACGGCCCTCTTGCGGAGCCTTGTGCCGGTCGTTCGCGTTCCCGCTTACCCTTTCCGTTGGCGAGCGGCAATCCGCATAAAGCCGGATGAACTGCGTCGAAGCGTCATCCTGCCGTCACTCTACTTGAGCGCGTCCGAGGTCAGCTTGAATTTCTGGATCCGCTTGCCCTCGACCTCGCCGGTATAGACGTTGCCCTTCTGATCGACCGCCATGACGTGGAGCAGGGCAAACTGTCCGGCATTGCGGCCGCTACGGCCGAAGGTGCCGACCACGCTGCCGTCGTCGCGCTTCAGCACGCGGATCTCGTTGTTGGCGCCGTCGGCGTTGAGCAGATAGGTCTGCTTCGGATCGGGCCACAGCGCGAGATCGAACACGGCGCCGTCGCCGCGGGTGTTCTTCTCGTAGAACCATTCTCTGACGAAGGTGCCGTTCTTCTGGAACACCTGGATGCGGTCCTGGCTGCGGTCGCAGACATAGACCAGCCCGTCATTGGCGATCTTGATGCAATGCACGGGATTGCCGAACTGCTCCTGCACCGCGGCGCTTGGATCATAGGGCGGCTGCTTGTCGTCGGTGGGCAGCTTGCCGTAGCCGCCCCAGTGACGCTTGTAGGCCAGCGTGGTGGCGTCGAACACGATGACGCGGCGGTTGCCATAGCCGTCGGCGACGTAGAGCTCGTTGGCATCCTTGTCGATCGCCATCTCGGCGGGGCGGCCGAGCTGGGTGGTGTCGTTGCTGTTGGTGCGGGCTGCGATCTTGCCGATCTGGCCGAGATACTTGCCGTCGAGCGAGAACTTCAGGATTGCGCTGTCGTCATCGGCGTTGCCGCCGATCCAGACGAAGCCGCGTTCGTCGACCTCGATGCCGTGCTCGCGGCCGACCCATTGATAGCCGTCGCCAGGACCGCCCCAGGCGCGCAGCAGATTGCCGTCGACGTCGAATTCGAGCACCGGCGGCGCCGCCACGCAGCATTTCGCGCGCGGCGGGGTGAGGCTTGCCGCCTTCTCGCCATCGGTCAGCGAGCGCGGACGATGCAGCACCCAGATATGTCCCTGCCAGTCGACGGCGATGCCGCCGACCTGGCCGATGATCCAGTTGTTCGGCAACTGCTTGGGCCACGACGGGTCGACCGCGAAGGTCGGGACGTCACCGGCCCTGGCGGGCGTTGGCTGAGCAAAAAGGTTTGAAGATGCGATGCCGGCGGAGAGAAACAATCCGGACAGAATGGAGCGCGCGCGATTGAACGTCGGCGTCATGATGCCTCCCGAGAGTTTTCTTGGCGGGCGTCCCGCTTGGGCGCGCAGTCAATCGCGGGGAGGGGAACGAGTCAATCACCCAGCCGTCATCGCGAGGAGCCGCATAGCCCGGATGGAGTTGCGTAGCCCGGATGGAGCGAAGCGAAATCCGGGGCAGTCTCTCCGCGGACAGACGCTACCCGGATTATGCTTCGCTCATCCGGGTTACGGTTCGTCAACCTAAGCCGGCGGCTGGAAGCTCCGCAGCGTGCGCGCCTTGTAGTCGTAGAGCTTGCCGGTTTCGGTCCACTGCGGGGAACACATCGGCACGATGAATTCGGCGGCCATGTCGGGCGTATCCAGCGTCATCGGGTCTTCGCCGGGAAACACCTGCGCGCGCATCCGGGTGCGGATCGGGCCGGGGCTGAACAGATTGACGCGCAGCGCCGTGTTGGCGGTCTCGTTGGCCCAGGAACGCACCAGCGCATCCAGCGCGGCCTTCGAGGCGGCATAGGGGCCGAGATAGGCGTTGGCCTTGTGCGCCACGCCTGACGTGACGAACACCGCACGGCCGGCGTCGGACTGGCGCAACAGCGGGTCCATGCAGCGGATCAGCTGGAAATTCGCAGTGACGTTGATCGCGAACACATCGTTCCACGGCTTCAGCTCGATATGGCCGAGCGGCGAGGAGGGACCGGCAGTGCCGGCATTGCCGACGAGGATGTCGAGCTTGCCGTGGCGCTCATGCAGCGCGAGCCCGAGCCGCGCGATGCCGTCGTAATCGGTCAGCGAGAGCGGCACCAGCGTGGCGCTGCCGCCGTCCTTGCGGATCTCGTCGTCGAGCTCTTCCAGCCCGCCTTGCGTGCGCGCCACTGCCACGACATGCGCGCCGGCCTTGGCCAGCGCGACGGATGTCGCATAGCCGATCCCGCGCGAGGCGCCGGTCACGAGGGCAATACGGGAGGCGAGGGGTTTTGTCATGAACGTAACTCTATCGTCGTCGTCCCTGCGAAAGCAGGGACCCATACGCCGCGGCGGCCGTGCTGTGCAAAGCTGTTCGTAACCGATACCGCCCGAAAAAACGAGGGCCGGTGGTTGGGTCCCTGCTCCGGAGCGCAATCGCGCCCTAGGCAGGGACGACACCGTGGATGCGGCGTCAGCTCGCCTCGGCCAGCAGCGAGAGCTGGCGTGGCGGGGCCTCGGTTTCGCTCTGGTCGGTGAGGTGGGTCGGGTAGGCGCCGGTGAAGCAATGGTCGGCGAATCTCGGATTGGCCGGGTCGCGCCCCTCATAACCCATCGCGCGGTACATGCCGTCGATCGACAGGAAGGCGAGCGAGTCGGCGCCGATGATGTCGCGCATCTCCTCGAGCGAATGGGTCGCGGCGAGCAGGCCGCCGCGATCCGGCAGGTCGATGCCGTAATAGTCGGGATAGAGGATCGGCGGCGAGGCGAGGCGGAAATGCACCTCGCGGGCGCCGGCATCGCGCATCATGCGCACGATCTTCTTCGAGGTGGTGCCGCGCACCAGCGAGTCGTCGATCAGGATGATGCGCTTGCCTTCGATCGCGGCGCGGTTGGCCGAATGCTTCATGCGCACGCCGAGCTCGCGCACGGTCTGGGTCGGCTGGATGAAGGTGCGGCCGACATAGTGATTGCGGATGATGCCGAGCTCGAACGGCACGCCGGAATACTGGCTGTAGCCGACCGCGGCGGGCACGCCGGAATCCGGCACCGGCACCACGACGTCGACCTCGGGATGGCTCTCGCGCGCGAGCTGGGCGCCAAACGCCTTGCGCACGTCGTACACCGAGCGGCCGCCGACGATCGAATCCGGCCGCGCGAAATAGATGTACTCGAAGATGCAGGGCCGCGCCGGCTTCGGCGGGAACGGCTTGTGGCTGTGCGCCCCCCGCTCGTCGAACACGATGATCTCGCCGGGCTCGATGTCGCGGATATACTTCGCGCCGATCATGTCGAGCGCGCAGGTCTCCGAGGTCAGGATCGGATGGCCGTCGAGATCGCCGAGCACCAGCGGACGGATGCCGAGCGGATCGCGGGCGCCAACCAGCTTCTTGTTGGTCAGCGCGACCAGCGCATAGGCGCCCTCGATGGTGCGCAGCGCCTCGATGAAACGGTCGATGAAGCGGGTGCGCTTCGACTGTGCGACGAGATGCAGGATCACCTCGGTGTCGGTGGTCGACTGCATCATGGCGCCGCCCTTGACCAGCTCGCGGCGCAGGCTGAGGCCGTTGGTCAAATTGCCGTTATGGCCGACCGCAAAGCCGCCGGCGCTGAGTTCGGCGAACAGCGGCTGCACGTTGCGCAGGATGGTGCCGCCTGTCGTGGAGTAGCGGACATGGCCGACCGCGGCGTTGCCGGGCAGCCGATCGATCACCTCGCGGCGGGAGAAGGCATCGCCGACCAGGCCGAGGCGGCGTTCACTGTGGAAGCGGCCGCCGTCGAAGGAGACGATGCCGGCGGCCTCCTGGCCGCGATGTTGCAGGGCGTGCAGGCCGAGCGCGGTGATCGCGGCGGCCTCGGGGTGCCCGAAGACGCCGAACACGCCGCATTCCTCGCGGAGCGTGTCGCCATCGAGATCGGGGTGGTATCTGAGATCGTCGTCCCGGTGGTCTTGTCGGAGATGGTCTTGTCGAAGATGGTCCTGCATTTCGATCGGGCCGAGGTCGAGATCCATTTGGGCGGCGTGATCGGAAGGGGTTTGCATCTCGTTCATCGCCTCTCGTGAGGGGCCCAAATAAGTTATCGGCCCGCGGGTTTCTCGATCAGCTTTTTCAAGCTGTCACGCGCAGGTTTGCTGTAGCCATCGCCGGACGCCGGCGTCGCCTGATCGTTGGTATCAGCCGCAGAATCGTCGTCCGGCTTATTCTTCTTGAACTTCTTTAAGATGGTGTTCTCGGGGTCGTCAGGCAAGAGCGCCATCAGCCAATCCCCGGTTCCCTGCAGCACCACCCGGGATTTCGCGCCGGTCACCCAATCGGGCCGCTGCTTGTCCGGAACCAGCCAGGTGAAGAACATGAACGCCACGACCACGATCAGGAGGCCGCGGGCGAGCCCGAACAGGAAGCCGAGGGTGCGGTCGAGCGCGCCGATCCGGGAATCCAGGATCATGTCCGAGATTCGCACCGTGATGATCGAGACCACGATCAGCGTACCGATGAAGACGCCGGCCACCACCACCACGGCCGCGACCGTGTCGTTATTGAAGTAAGTTTTGGCGGTCGGCAGCAGCTTCGAGAAAGCATACAGCGTGACCAGGGCGGCGGCGCCCCAGGCCGCGATCGACAGGATCTCGCGCATGAAGCCGCGCACCATCGCAAGCAGGCCCGAGATCAGCATCACGCCGAGCAGGACGAGATCAAGTATCGTTATGGGCATCGGCTGGTCAGGTCCGCTGGTACGTTTGGGTCCGCTGTTAAGGGCTCGCGAATCGGCAAAGTCGGTGCCGTCCTAACTGAGGCGCATCGGGGGCATTCGGCAAGGCCGCAACACCACCAGTCCCGCGCGGCGGATGTATAGCGGCGGGGGGCTGATACGTCACGCCCGCTTTAGCTGGTCTCGCGACGGAATCGGGCCGGTGTGGCATTTTTCTCAGCCGCATCAGCGCCCCTGGAGCCGCCCTGGTCGTCGCGTGGCGCAGCCCGGCCGCCTCGGGGCGTCCCGCGCGCGGCAATTTCGGCGACCAGCGTGGTCAGATTGCCGACGCTGTTCAGCACGAGCCCGCTATCGCCGCCGCCATCGCCGCGGACCGATTCGGGCAGGATGGCGCGGCCGAAGCCGAGCTTGAGGGCCTCTTTCAGCCGGGCCGGGGTCTGCGCCACCGGGCGGATCGCGCCGGACAGCGAAATTTCGCCGAAATAGACGGCGTCCGTCGGCAACGGCGCATTCACCAGCGAGGAGACCAGCGCGGCCGCCGCCGCGAGGTCCGCGGCCGGCTCCTGGATGCGCAGGCCGCCCGCGACATTGAGATAGACGTCATGTCCGGACAATTTGACGCCGCAATGCGCCTCCAGCACGGCCAGCACCATCGACAGACGGCTCGGATCCCAGCCGACCACGGCGCGGCGCGGTGTGCCGAGCGAGGTCGGCGCCACCAGCGCCTGCAACTCGACCAGCACCGGGCGGGTGCCCTCGATGCCGGCGAACACCGCCGTACCGGGACTGCCGAGCTCGCGTTCGCTGAGGAACAATTCCGAGGGATTGGTGACCTCGCGCAGGCCGAGCCCGGTCATCTCGAACACGCCGATCTCGTCGGTCGCGCCAAAGCGGTTCTTCGCCGAGCGCAGAATACGGAACTGCTGCGAGCCTTCGCCCTCGAACGACAGCACCGCATCGACCATGTGCTCGACCACGCGGGGGCCGGCGATCTGGCCGTCCTTGGTCACATGCCCGACCAGGATGATGGTTGCCCCGGTCTTCTTGGCGAAGCGAATGAGGGCCTGCGCCGAGGCGCGGACCTGGGTCACCGTGCCGGGCGCGGACTCGACGGTGTCGGTCCACATGGTCTGGATCGAGTCGATCACGATCAGCCGCGGCACCGCGCCTTCCGACAGCGTCGAGACGATGTCCTCGACCGAGGTTTCGGAGGCGAGCTGTACCGGCGCGTCCGCGAGCCCGAGCCGCTCGGCGCGCAGCCGCACCTGCGCGACCGCCTCTTCGCCCGAGATGTAGACCGCGCGGTGGCCGGCGCGCGCCATCATGCTGGTGGCCTGGGTCAGCAGCGTGGATTTTCCGATGCCGGGATCGCCGCCGACCAGGAGCACCGAGCCGCGGACGAAGCCGCCACCGGTGACGCGGTCGAGCTCGGCCATGCCCGACGACAGCCTCGGCGCGTCCTGGGTTTTGCCGGACAGCGATTCCAGCGCGAACGTCCGCCCCTTCCGCTTCGATCGGATCGAGACCGGCACCGAGCCCGTGGTGTCTTCCTCGGCCAGCGTGTTCCACTCGCCGCAGGAATCGCACTTGCCCTGCCAGCGATTATACGGCGCGCCGCAGTTCTGGCAGACGAAGGAGAGGGTGGATTTGGCCATGGATGGGATTGGTTCAGCGGTGGTTTCGAATCCGCAACACCCATTAGCACGGAATGAGGAAAGCGTGGCGTTTGATGCGCAGGGGTCGGATTTTACGACGTCATTGCCGACCACAGCAACGCGCGCACCGTCACCATGTCGACGTCCTGGCGGATGCGTTCGTCATGACCTCCTCCGGCTGTACCCGGTTCGCCACATCCGGCCGCATTCGCTTGTACCGCAGGCTCCTGTGCCGCGAGAATGCGGATGTTTGACTCGCACGCCGTGCAACAAAATCGACGTCGTCCTGGCGAAAGCCAGGACCCATTACCCCCAGCATCAGCCGTTGCGCGACGCTGGGGCCACGATTCCGTTTACAATCAAATGCGGTGGTTATGGGTCCTGGCTTTCGCCCGGACGACGGTGGTGTGTGCGGCATCATCCGATCCGCGTCGCGACCACCAATGCTGATTGTCACGCGGCTTGACGGTGGCCGATCACTTCAACATCACCCACGCCGGCGCATGATCGCTGGCGCCTTCCTCGCCGCGGATGTCGCGGTCGACGCCAGCCTTCAGAAGCCGCGCCGCCACGTCGGGGCTGAGCAGCAGATGATCGAGCCGGAGGCCGGCATCGCGCGGCCAGCGCTGGCGCTTGTAGTCCCAGAAGGTGAACATCTGATCATCCGGATGCAGCGTGCGGAGCGCATCGCACCAGCCCTGATCGACCAGCGCCTTGAACGCGGCGCGGCTCTTCGGCTGGATCAGCGCGTCCTTGTCCCAGGAGCGGGTCGGATAGATGTCGAGAGGCGTCGGCGCGACATTGTAGTCGCCGGCCAGCACCACCGGGACCTCCTGCTTGAGCAGCTTGGCGGCGTGGGCGCGCAGCCGCTTGAACCAGGCCAGCTTGTAATCGAATTTCGGGCCGGGCTGCGGATTGCCGTTCGGAAGGTAAAGGCTGGTCACGACGATGCCGCGCACCGCGGCCTCGATGTAGCGCGCCTCATGGTCGTCGCGGTCGCCGGGCAGGGCGGTGCGAATCAAGACCGGCTCGGCCTTGCGCGCGAGGATGGCGACGCCGTTCCAGGTCTTCTGTCCCTGCCACACCGCGCCGTAGCCGGCCTTTTCGAGCGCGGCAGCGGGAAACTCGGCGTCGCTGGCTTTCAACTCCTGCAAGCTGACAACGTCGGGCCTGGCCGATTTCAGCCAGCGCAGCAGGTTGGGGAGCCGGCGATTGACGTTGTTGATGTTGAAGGTCGCGATCTTCATGCGCAATCGCGACGATCCATCGCGTCAGGCGGAGGGCGAGGTCGGTTCGGCGGGCAATGGCGGCGGCGCAGCAGCGGCCGCTGCCGTCGGCAAGGCCGGAGGCGCCGCCTGCGCCGCGGCCGGCTCGCTCTTCTCAGTCGCAGCGCCGTTTGTCGCGGCGACGGCATCGCCGCCCTTGTAGATGCGCACGAAGCGGCGGCCGAGACTGGTCAGCACCTCGTAGCCGATAGTGCCGAAATGATGTGCGAGCTCGTCGACCGTGATGCCTTCGCCGATCAGCGTCACCATGTGGCCGCGCCGCACGGCACTCTTGTCGAGATCGGTGACGTCGACCGCGATCAGATCCATCGAGACGCGACCGGCGATCGGGCAGCGCTTGCCGGCGACCACGACTTCGGCGCCGCGGGTGCCGTCATTGGCGCTGGCGGCGCGGAAATAGCCGTCGGCATAGCCCGCCGAGACGATCGCAAGCCGGGTCGGCCGGCGCGCGGTCCAAGTGCCGCCATAGCCGACGGTTTCGCCGCGATCGATGTTACGGATCTGCACGATGCGCGCCTTGAGGTCGACCACAGGCTGCATCGGGTTGTCGGCCTCCGGCGTCGGGTTGACGCCGTAGAGCGCGCAGCCCGGCCGCACCATCTCGAACTGGAATTGCGCGCCGAGGAACACGCCGGAGGAGTTCGCGAGCGAGGCCGGCACGCCGGTGAACAGGCTCGCGATCTCGCGGAAGCTCGCCAGCTGCCTGGCGTTGGCGGGGTTGTTGAGCAGTTCGGCGGAGACGAGGTGGCTCATCACCAGCGTGATGCCGTGATCGCCGGCGTTGATCCGCGGGATGATGCCTTGGGCTTCGCTGACCGTCAGCCCGAGCCGGTTCATGCCGGTGTCGATATGGATGGCGGCGCCGCCGGACCAGCCGGATCGGCGGCAGAACACGTCCCATTCGGCGAGCTCGTTGAGATCGCCGATGACAGGCTTGCAGTCGATCTTGGCGTAGGCGTCGCCGGTCTGCTGGAAGAAGCCGCCGAGCGCATAGACGGTCGCCTGCGGAACGGCCGCGCGCACCACGGCGGCCTCCTCGACGGTGGCGACGAAGAAGGTCTTGCAGCCGGCCTTGGCCAGCGCCCGCGACACCTGCTCGGCGCCGCAGCCATAGGCATTGGCCTTGACCACGGCGGCGCATTCCGCCGGGACCGCGGTCTTCTCGAGCTTGCGCCAATTGGCGATGATGGCGTCGAGGTCGACGGTGAGGATGCCGGTGGCGGTCGGATGGGCCGCCAGCAAACTGGCTTCGGGCGTCAGCTGCGATTTCGCGTCGGTCACGATGTTCATGGCCCAGTTGTACAAGCGAGACCAGCGGCCTTCAACTGTGCCCCAACGTTAGTAGGAGGGGGGGCGGTCCGGGACCAGTCCGTCCGATGCGAGATCGCCGAACCGGGTGACGCTGGCTTCGAAGTGCAGCTCGACGGTGCCGGTCGGACCGTGGCGCTGCTTGCCGATGATGACTTCGGCCTTGCCGAGCGCGCGCTCCATTTCGGCTTGCCAGGTCGCGTGCTCCGGGGTGCCGGGCCGCGGTTCCTTGTTCGCGAGATAGTATTCCTCGCGGTACACGAACATCACGACGTCGGCGTCCTGCTCGATCGAGCCGGATTCGCGCAGGTCCGAAAGCTGGGGCCGCTTGTCGTCGCGGTTTTCGACCTGGCGCGAGAGCTGCGACAGCGCGATCACGGGAACGTTGAGCTCCTTCGCCAGCGCCTTCAAATTGGTGGTGATCTCGGTGATTTCCTGCACGCGGTTGTCGTTGCCGCGCTTGCCCGAGCCCTGCAACAGCTGGATGTAGTCGATCACGATCAGGTCGAGACCCTTCTGCCGCTTGAGACGGCGGGCGCGCGCGGTGAGCTGCGAGATCGACAGACCGCCGGTTTCGTCGACGTAGAACGGCAGCGACTGCAACTCGATCGAGCAGTCGCGGATCTTCTCGAAATCGAGCTCGGTGATTCCGCCGCGCCGGATATGGCTGGAGGGAATGCCGGTGCGTTCGGCGAGAATACGGGTGGCGAGCTGTTCGCCGCTCATTTCGCAGGAGAAGAAGCCGACCGCGCCGCCGTTCACCGCCTTGGTGGTGCCGTCGGCCTGCACCTCGGGGACATAAGCCTTGGCGATGTTGTAGGCGATGTTGGTGGCGAGCGAGGTCTTGCCCATGCCGGGACGGCCGGCGAGCACGATCAGGTCGCTTGGCTGCAATCCGCCCATCTTGGCGTCGAGGTCGCGCAGCCCGGTCGAAATGCCGGACAGTTTTCCGTCGCGCTGGAACGCCTTGGCCGCCATGTCGACGGCGACTGTGAGTGCGTCCGCAAAGCGTTGGAAGCCGCCATCGTAGCGGCCGGTTTCGGCGAGGCTGTAGAGCTGCCGTTCGGCATCCTCGATCTGCGCGCGCGGGGCAAAATCGACCGGAGCGTCGTAGGCGACGTTGACGATCTCCTCGCCGATCTGGATCAGGTTGCGGCGCAGGCTGAGATCATAGACGGTGCGCCCGTAGTCCTGTGCGTTGATGATGGTGGTCGCTTCGGCGGCGAGGCGAGCGAGGTATTGGTTGACCGTCATGCCGCCGAGGTCGAGCTCGGCAGGCAGGAACGTCTTCAAGGTCACGGGATTTGCGACCTTGCCCATCCGGATCAGGCTGCCGGCCGTTTCATAGATCTGCTGGTGGATGGCTTCGAAGAAGTGCTTCGCCTCCAGGAAATCGGAGACCCGGTAGAAGGCGTCGTTGTTGACCAGTATCGCGCCCAGCAGCCCCTGTTCCGCTTCGATGTTGTGGGGCGCGCTCCGATAGGTCGGTGACGCGGCGTCGGGCGCGAGCTTGTGGACGTTCGAATCAATCAAGGCCATGGACGAGCTTATTCTTCTGATTTCGTCGTTACTGAGATTTTCGGCTGTGGGGCCGCGATCAAGCGCCAGCCCGGCACGAAGCGAAAGGACGGATGTTTCTTATGCACGATTCACACAACGCAATGTGTGAATCCGGGATGGCGGGATGCATTCCGCTTGACTGCGCTTTGCCCGAAACCGGGCCGAGCCTGGCCGGTCAGCGATGTGGTTGGTAAAAATTCGGCACGGCCTGAACCTTTTTCCGGGCTGCCGCGCCCAACCAGCGACAAGGTCGGTGCTGGCCTCGGTTCCTCAGACCAGGATGAGGAAAGCCAGCGCGATCAAAGCGGCCGCGACGCCAGTTGCGATCAAGGCGTAGTCGGTCACGAGGTCGCGTTGCGGGTCCAACATCGTCGGGTGCGGTTCTCGGGTCATTCCGGACCACTACGACAGCCCGGAACAGATCTCTGTGAAGCAGATCACACCTGTCGCATTTTCTTTGCGGCAGGTTCGCGGGAACGACCCGGCGGATTCCGGGTTGTCTCCGCTCAGGGAAGATACGGTGACGATGGCTCGAGGGTTTCAGACAGTGCGACCAAGGCTTGGCCGGGCAGGTGGCATCGACCGCCGCTGGCTGGCGTCGCTTGTCGAGGCCATGGAGCAGGCGGCGCGTCCGGAGGTCCGGAACGTTCCCTGCGACATCAGCCTGATTTCAGCCGCCGCGGCTCACTTGGCGCGTCCGGCGCCGACCTTCGCCCATTGCGGCTCGGCCTTCAGCCTGCGCAACTAGCAATACCGGTTCTTTCAGGCCTATTCGCCGGCGAGTTGCAGCCGGGGTTTTGCGGCGCCGGCTTCCTTGAGCCTGAGGCGGCCTTCCTCGCGCCCGATATAGTCGCGGGTCATCGGCACGATGCCCTGACGCTTGGTCAGCTGCAGCTGGAAGTTCATCATGTTCTGCACCCGGAACGACATCTCCGAGGCCGCCAGATAGAATTCCCACATCCGGGCAAAGGTCTCGTCGTAGAGCCGCACGGCCTCCTCGCGCCGCGCCATGAAGCGGTCGCGCCACGCCTTCAGGGTATCCGCATAGTGCAGGCGCAGGATCTCCATGTCGCAGATCAGCAGTCCGGCCTTCTCGATCGCCGGCATGACCTCGGAGAGCGCCGGAATGTAGCCGCCGGGGAAGATGTATTTCCGGATCCAGGGGCTGGTGACATCGGGACCGGTCGAGCGGCCGATCGAGTGCAGCAGCATGACACCGTCATCGCTCAGGAGTTCGGCGCACCGCTTGAAGAAGGTTTCGTAAAACGCGACCCCGACATGCTCGAACATGCCGACCGAGACGATGCGGTCGAACGGGCCGGGGATGTCGCGGTAGTCCTGCAGCAGGAAGCGCGCTGAATGCGCCAGGTTCTTCTCCGCCGCCCGGGCGTTGGAAATCTGCAGCTGCTCGGTCGATAGCGTGACGCCGGTGACGTCGGCGCCGCTCATCTCGGCGAGATAGAGCCCCAGTCCGCCCCAGCCGGAACCGATGTCGAGGACGCGGTCGCCGGGCTTGATCAGGAGTTTTGCGGCGAGGTGGCGCTTCTTGGCGAGCTGGGCGTCGTCCAGCGTCGCGTCCGGCGTCTCGAAATAGGCGCAGCTATATTGCTTGTCGGCGTCGAGGAAGAGGGAATAGAGGCGGCCGTCGAGGTCGTAATGACGGGCGACATTGCGCCGGGACCGGCCGCGCACGTTGAGCTGCTGGGCGCGCCGCCCGAGGAAACGAACCCAGGCCTGCATCCTGGCAAAGTTCGGCAACATGGCCGCCTGGCCCATCAGGACAGCCAGCACATCGGCGATGGTGCCTTGCTCCACCACGAAGGTGCCGTCCATGAAGGCTTCGCCGAGGTAGAGCTCGGGATCGACCAGAACGCGCAGTTCGGCGGCCCTGGTCATGAACCGTGCGGCGACCGGAATGCCCGTGCCGTCACCACAAGTGAATTTGGCGCCGCTCGCGGTCGTGAACGTGATCGAGCCGCGGCGGATGAAGCGCCCCAAGAAAAATCGCAACAATCGGTCCATCGAAGCACCAACGGAACGGCAAGCTGCACACTGACACCACCGGAGCTGATCACTCCAATGTGTCCCCGACCTAAACATAGGCAGGGAATTGGATCGCGCTATTGCATTGTGGTCAAAGCCGATATTCCAAAATGTGACAATTGCGTGGATGCGGCACGCGCGCGCTTCCATTCGCGCGATAATCGGCTAAAAGGTGACCGCCGCGGCCGATCCATGAGGCGCAGGCGGCGATTTTTCCGGAAGCTGGAGACTTAAGGAATGGTGAGCCGAGCCCTCAGTCTGGCGACGGTGACGCTTCTGATTGGCTACCTGTCAGCCGTATCAGCGCAGGCGCAAAACCTCGAGGCCGGCAAAAGCCCCTCCCAGATCTTCGCCAACACCTGCACGGCCTGCCACAAGAGCCCGCGCGGTCTTTTGAAGACCGTGCCGGCCGGTTCGCTGCCGGGCTTCCTGCGCCAGCACTACACGACGTCGAGCGACATGGCCGGCGTGCTGGCGTCCTATCTGATCTCGAACGGCGCCAATGACCCGCGCTACCAGGCCAAGGATCAACCCAAGGGGGCCAAGGGCCGGGACGGCCGCCAGGAGGCCAACCAGTCTCCGGAGCAGCCGGCCGAGCGCCCATCTCGCCGGCAGCATCAGGGTGTGGCGCCGCAGGAGGGGACCAAAGAAGGTGCGAGGGAATCCGCGAAGCCCGACGCCGACGGTTTGAATCCCGAAGCACGTCCCGCCCACCGCGGCCGGCGCATGGCGCGTCCGAGCGAGACGCCGGATGGTGCCAAGCCGGACGACGGCCAGACTCCGCAGGCCGTGGGCGAGGGCAGGCCGTCGCGCCAGAAGCACGGCCGTCGCGGCAAGCCGGTCGAGGAGCCGAAGTCGGACGAGGCGCCGAAGGGCGAGGCGGCGGGCGACGAGCCCAAATCCCAGACCGCCGTCAAGCGCGAAGACAAGGGTGAGGCCGAGAAGCCGGCGAAGCCTGTTGGCCAGCCCGACACCGTCAAGGTCGATGCGCCCAAGGTCGATATGCCCAAGAGCAATGCGGGCGGCGAGCCGGCTGCCGTGCGATCGGACCCGGTTCCGCAGGTCACTCCAGCGGCTCCCGCCGCTTCCCCCGCGCCCGAGCCAGCCGCTGCCGCTTCGCCCGCACCGGCGCCCGCCGCGCCGCCGGTAACAGCGGCTGCGCCGCCGCCTCCGCCCCCGACGACGCCGGGCTCCGGTCCGCCGGAAGCGCCGACCTCGAAGTAATCGCCAACGCCGGGCCGTGAGGTCCGGCGTTATCATTTGACTGCCACTAGAGTAAAACTCTAGAGTATTAATCTAGTCGGGAAGGGAGCAGGGGTGAGTACGGCACGCGACGATCTCCTGGCGGCGGGACTGGCGGTGTTCGACCGCGACGGGTTCGAGGGCGCGACGGTGGCCGAGATCCGCTCCCGCGCCCGTGCGTCCAATGGCAGCTTCTTCCATTTCTTCACCTCGAAGAAGCAGCTCGCCGGAACCCTATTGCTGGAGATCCTGCAGGCCTACCACGCCGCGATCATCACCGCGGTCAACGACACGCACGGCGCCGGCGAGGGCGTTGCGCGGCTGATCCGCGCCCATCTCGATTGGGTTGTGACCTTCAGGCGCGAGGCGCGCTTTCTGTTCGAGATTTCGCGCAGCGAGTGGAGCGAGGAGGTGCGCGCCGCGCAGCGCAGCGAGAACTCGCGGCTCACCGATGGCATCGAGCGCTGGCGCGCGCCGCTGCTCGCGCGCGGCGAGTTGCTGCCGATGAGCGCGACGCTTTTCATCAGCCAGATCATCGGGCCGGCCCAGATCTTTTGCCGCGCCTATCTGTCGGGCCGCCATCCCGGCGACCCGCGCGAACAGGTCGAGACGCTGATCGCCTGCGCGATCCGCGCGGTGGTTGCACCAGGTGCGCCGGAGCGAGCAGGAGGGACGTGATGAACGAGACCGATCCAGACTTTGCGCCCATCGCGACGCGGATTCGCGACAATGTCGGCCGTCAGGGCTTCATGGGTCTTGTCGGTGCTGAGGTGGCCGAGCTGTCGCGCGGCGCGTGCACGCTCGCGGTCGACCGCCGGCCGGAGCTGCTGCAGCAGCACGGCCTGTTTCACGGCGGGGTGACGGCGTTCCTGGTCGACAACGCCACCACGATTGCGGCGGCGACGTCGCGTGGCCAGCCGGCGCTGACGGCCGAGTACAAGCTGAACCTGCTGTCGCCGGCATCGGGCGATCGCCTGATCTGCCGCGCGCGCGTAATCAAGCCCGGACGCCAGGTCGCCGTCGTTGCGGCCGACGTGTTCTGCATCATCGACGGCAAGGAGAAGCATACGGCAACCGCGCTCGCGTCGATCGCGATGCTCGACGATCAGGCGGCTGCACGAATCCAAAGCCCGGCCTGATGGGGCCGGGCTTCAGTCGGTGGAGGGATGAAGAGACGCTTACTTCTCTTCGGCAGCCGGAGCCGGCGCGGCCTCGTCGTCGTGTTGCGCTTCCGGATCGAAGAATTCGCCGGCGGCGGCGAGCGCTTCGGCGGCAGCGTCCTGGTCTTCCTGGCGGGTCGAGATGTCCTCGCCGCGCTTGATCCGCTCGGCCTCTTCGGCGGAGCGGGCGACCGTCACGGTGACGCTGGTCTCGACCTCGGGGTGGACGGCGATGGTCACCTTCTGCTGCCCGATCACCTTGATCGGCGAGTCGAGCCAGACCTGCGGACGCGCAACCGTGATGCCATCGGCGGCCAGTGCGACGACGATGTCGCGCACCGTGACCGAGCCGAACAGCTGGCCGGACTCGGAGGCCTGGCGGATGATGATGATGTCGCGGCCGTCGATCTTCTCGGCGACCACGGTGGCTTCGCCCTTGGCCTTGATGTTGTTGGCCTCGAGCTCGGCCTTCATGCCGTCGTACTTGGCGCGGTTCGCCTCGGTGGCGCGCAGCGCCTTGCCGCGCTTCAGCAAGAAGTTGCGGGCGAACCCGTCCTTGACGCGCACGACTTCGCCCATCTGGCCAAGCTTGGCAACGCGTTCGAGCAGAATGACTTCCATTTTCGTTCTCCTTTAGAGGCTAAGTATCGGGTTTAAGTGGTTGGATCGAATCTCACTCCGCAGGCAGAGGCGGCGGCCGTGTCTGCAGATAGCGTTGGCGCAGTCCGAACACGGCGTCGGCGATGCCGAGCGCGAAGATTGCGACGATCGGCCAGCCGAACATGACGACGACGGCGTAGATGCCGCCGAGCCAGAAGCCGCGATTGGCGAGCGACAGCGTCAGGGTGTGCAGCACGGCGAAGCCGACCAGCGCATAGGCGATCACGAGTGCTGTGGTCACGATCTGCGCCAGCAGCGCAAGCATGCCGCCGGCGAAGCTGACGGCGACCGCGACCGACAACGCGACCAGCGTCATGGCGGGGAGCGCGGTGCTGCGGAGCTCCGGCCACGGCCGGTTCAGCCGCCCGGAGGTTTGTGCGATCTTGCCGGCGAGCCACAGGCTCAGCGTCAGCGTGACCATCGCGAGGATTGTTGCGGCGAGGGGCGCGAGGATCACCAGCACGTCGACCAATCGCTCGATCTCACCGCTGGGCAGCCCTTCGCCAGCGCTCAACACCTTAAGCAGACCGCGCCGCAAAGTACCGGTGACTGTGTCGGCATCCGAGCCGAGCGTGAGCAGCGCGGCGGTCGTGGTGATGATGGCGAAGGCCGCGACCCAGAGCAGGATACGGCCGACGGGGTACCATTCAAGCGCAGGCGGCTGCTGGGCTATGCTGTCGCCGGCTGCGCCCGCGATCGGCCGTCCGAGCAGCGCGAGGTGGCCGAGCCACCAGCCGGGCAGGGCGACCATCATGGCAAACGCGATGCAATAGGGGAGTCCGAAGATCGCGCCGAGCACGGAGGCGGCAGCGACACCGCCGATGGCTGCGGCAAGCGGTCCCCAAGCGAGCGCCGACACCATCAGCGGCAGCGGCGCAAGAAAGTACAGCAGCAACGAGATCAGCGCGCCCGAACTGATCGAGGCGAACATCAGCGCCGACGCGGCGCCGGCGGCAAGTGCAACAATGAGGATCGCGATCATCAGCTGTCCCGCTCCTTTCGAGCGGTTAGAGGCACTCTGTCGAGAACCCCAACCATCGGCGACCGGACGACCCGGAAGCCTTATGAGAATGAGCGGCCGGCGGCGCGTGCCGCCGGCCGGAAACGGTTAGCGAATAACGTAGGGCAGCAGGCCGAGGAAGCGCGCGCGCTTGATGGCGCGGGCGAGCTCACGCTGCTTCTTGGCGGACACGGCCGTGATGCGGCTCGGCACGATCTTGCCGCGCTCGGAGACATAACGCATCAGCAGCTTGGAATCCTTGTAGTCGATCTTCGGCGCATTCGCGCCCGTGAACGGGCAGGACTTGCGGCGACGGAAAAACGGACGGCGGGCACCAGCATCAGCCATGATTCATTACTCCTCGGTCGCAGCTTCTTCTTCGCGCGGACGGCGCGGGCCACGATCGCCGCGGAAGCCGCCGCCATCGCGATCACCACGGAAGCCGCCTTCGCGGTCGCCGCGGAAGCCACCGCCACGGTCATCGCGCTCGCGGTCACGGTCGGCCTTGCGCATCATCGCGGACGGGCCTTCCTCGTGCTCTTCGACGCGCACGGTGAGATAGCGGATGACGTCTTCGCTGATCCGCTCCTGGCGCTCGATCTCGGTGACGACAGCCGACGGTGCGTCGATGTTCATCAGCACGAAATGCGCCTTGCGGTTCTTGTTCATGCGGTAGGTGAGGGAGCGCACGCCCCAGCTCTCGGTCTTGGTGACCTTGCCGCCGCCCTGTTCGACGATACCCGTCATCTGGGCCGTCAGTTCATCCACCTGCTGGGTGCTCGCATCCTGACGCGCGAGAAAAACATGCTCATAAAGAGGCATGGTTGTCCTTTCCTGTGTTGGCGCGGGTTCCGGCGACAAGCCCTTCGAGACCTTCGGAAAGGACTCGAGCTGCTCAGAAGGCGGGAGCACGGGACGACGGGCCGACTGGCCCTGCCACATCAAAATCAACGGGTGAATTTGCTGAGACCGTCCGTTCAGCTCCCGGCCGGAGCCCACGAATGGGCGCGTTATACGGATTTTGGCCGCGAAGGCAAGGGTCCGCGAAAGGTTCTCGGCCTTGCGAATTTGCGAGCGGTCGTAGCCGCTCGGGCCGCCTGGCGCAACTTTCGACGATTTCCGGTTGATTTCTTTGTTTGTATGTCATACAAATATCTGACGGGAGGAAGATCGATGGGTTCGGAGACCGCCAGCGGCATGTCTGCGCCCGATCCGAAGCACGCGGTCCGCGCGACGCGGTCGGCGGGGCGCAAGATGCGCTCGCTGTTGCTCGATGCCGCCAGCCGCCTGTTCAAGGAGCGCGGGCTCTCGGGCACGTCGATCTCCGACATTGCCGCAGCCGCAGACGCCTTTCCGAGCCAGATCACCTATTACTTCCGCACCAAGGAAGCGCTGTTCGTCGAAGCCGCCAGCCGCGACATGCTTTACCTGGCGCGCGCGACCGAGCAGGCTGCCCTGAAGGCCCACACGCCGCGGGATTACACCCACGCCTTGGCCGAGACCGTGACAGCGACCGATACGGTCGCCTTCTTCGCCGAGGCGCTGACGCTGACACGGCGCCGCCAGGACCTCGCGCCTTTGGTCGAGCGCACCATCGAGCGTCTGCACAGCGAAGGCGCGCGCGCCTACGCGGACCAGGTCGAGCGACATGGCTGGCGCTCGCTGCGGGCGCCCGAAGAGAGTTCGCGGCGGTTCTGGGCGACTGCGATCGGCGTGATCGTCGAAGGTTTTGCGACGGGCCGCGGCGCCGAGGAGATGTGCCGCGAATTGCTGCGCGCGCTCGGCGAGCAGGCGACATCGACGTCGGCCAATGATGGATCGCGGCTGCGCCTGGTCGGCGATCATGATCATTCACCCTCAACGGACGGGGAGACGAACTCATGACCGCGCTACGCATGCGTGCCCGCGATTTCCTCACCGAGGATGAACTGGTCGCCGTCCGGCAACGCACGACGTGGAAGGGCGCAGCCCTGATCGTGCACGCCTGGGCGCTGATCCTGGGCGCGATTGCGCTGGTTGCGTGGTGGCCCAATCCGCTGACCTATCTGCTGGCGGTTGCGATCATCGGCTCGCGCCAGCTCGGGCTTGCCATCCTGATGCATGACGGTGCGCATGGCTGTCTCTCGGCGAACGAGAACACCAATCTCACGCTGAGCCAGTGGTTCTGCGCCTATCCGATCTTCGCCGAAACCCGCGGCTATCGCCGCTATCATCTGCAGCATCACGCCCGGACGCAGCAGGAGGATGATCCGGATCTGGTTCTGTCGGCACCGTTTCCGATCACGAAGATGAGCTACCGCCGGAAATTCCTCCGCGATATCACCGGGCAGACCGGCTACCAGCAGCGCAAGGCGCAACTGCTCAACGCGATCGGGCCGAAAGAGTGGCCGCTATCGCAGCGCGCCGCCAACTTCCGGCAGAAGCTCGGGCCGCAATGCGTCGCCAACGCGCTGCTGTTCGCAGGCCTAGCCGCCGCGGGCGTGTGGTGGGCCTATCCGCTGTTGTGGCTGGTGCCGCTGCTGACCTGGATGATGGTGATCACGCGGATCCGCAACATTGCCGAACATGCCGTCGTGCCCGACAGTGCCGATCCCCTGCGCAATACCCGCACGACGCGGGCCAATGTCCTCGAGCGGCTGTTCATCGCGCCGTACTACGTGAACTATCACCTCGAGCATCATCTGCTGTTCTATGTGCCCTGTTACAACCTGCCGCGCGTCCACCGCATCCTGAGCGGAAGCCGCTACGCCGACCGGATGGAAGTCCAGCCGGGCTATGCCGCGGTGCTGCGGCTGGCGACCGCCAGGCCCAATCGGGAAGACCGCCCGGGCCAACTGGTCAACAGCGCCCGCCGGGCGAGGGCCGGCGCCGAGGTTAACGCCGACCAGAATGCCGGTGGATTCTAGCCGGAGCCGGCCCCGGCATCCCCAGGGTTCCGCGCGCGCGGCTTGACATCGCGCCCCCCATCAGTGTCTTACGGCCCGGTCCGAGGCCGGTTGCAAGGCAGGGTCCGGACCCGCTGTGGCGCGTTTCGCGCGACGGGATACCGTTTTCCCCTGCGGCAGGCGCGGCGCTT
Organism: Bradyrhizobium sp. USDA3010; assembly: GCF_056429065.1. NCBI lineage: Bacteria > Pseudomonadati > Pseudomonadota > Alphaproteobacteria > Hyphomicrobiales > Nitrobacteraceae > Bradyrhizobium > Bradyrhizobium sp. USDA3010. The sequence goes on along the minus strand of NZ_JBWJZD010000009.1, from coordinate 252,613 downwards.
GCGCGGGGATCACGCTCAACAAGGTAGGGAGCGCCGATGACGGCAGCATTCACGTTTCCCGGGCAGGGCTCGCAGGCGGTTGGCATGGGCAAGGCCCTGGCCGACGCCTTTCCGGTCGCGAAGGCCGTGTTCGACGAGGTCGATTCCGCGCTGGGCGAGAAGCTGACCGCGATCATCTGGGATGGTCCGGGCGAGACATTGCAGCTGACGGAAAATGCCCAGCCGGCGCTGATGGCGGTCTCGATCGCCACGTTGCGCGTGCTCGAGAGCGAAGCCGGCTTCTCGGTCGGCCGCAACGCGGCCTTCGTTGCCGGGCACTCGCTCGGCGAGTATTCGGCGCTTGCCGCCGCCGGCAGCCTGACCGTCAGCGACACCGCGCGGCTGCTGCGCACCCGCGGGCTTGCGATGCAGAAGGCGGTGCCGGTCGGCGCCGGTGCGATGGCCGCGCTGCTCGGCCTCGATTACGAGGCGGCGGTCGCGGTCGCCAATGAGGCGGCGCAGGGCCAGGTCTGCCAGGCCGCCAACGACAATGGCGGCGGCCAGGTGGTGGTCTCGGGCGACAAGGCGGCCGTCGATCGCGCGGTGGAGATTGCGAAAACCAAAGGGGCAAAACGCGCCATGCTGCTGCCGGTGTCGGCGCCGTTCCACTGCAAGCTGATGCAGCCGGCGGCCGATGCGATGGCAGAGGCGCTGTCCGGCGTCACCATCAAGGCGCCCGCGGCGCCGCTGGTGTCCAACGTGCTGGCTTCCGCCATCACCGATCCCGACGAGATCCGCCGGCGCCTGGTCGAGCAGGTCACGGGGACGGTTCGCTGGCGCGAGTCGGTTGCCTATATGGCAGGCCAGGGCGTGACGCGGTTCTTCGAGATCGGCGCCGGCAAGGTGCTGAGCGGTCTCGTCAAGCGCATCGCCGATGGCGCGGTCGGCGTGTCCGTCGGCGGCCCGAACGATATCGCTGCAGCCAAGGACGCGCTGGCAGCATCGGCGTAAAGCAGCCGGAAGGAGAATTCGATGTTTGACCTGACTGGCAAGACGGCGCTCGTGACGGGCGCAACCGGCGGCATCGGCGGCGCGATCGCGCAGGCGCTGCATGCGCAGGGCGCGACGGTCGCGATTTCGGGGACACGGCGCGAGGTGCTGGACGGCTTCGCGGCCAAGCTCGGCGGGCGCGTTCATGTGCTGCCGTGCAATCTCTCCAGCAAGGATGACGTCGAGGCGCTGGTGCCGGCGGCGGAAGCCGCGATGGGACAGGTCGACATCCTGATTGCGAATGCCGGCATCACCCGTGACAACCTGTTCGTGCAGCTGCGCGACGAGGATTGGGACGACGTGATTGCGGTCAATCTGACCGCGACATTCCGCCTGGCGCGCGCGGCGACCAAATTGATGATGCGCAAGCGCTTCGGCCGCATCATCGCGATCACCTCGATCGTCGGCGTCACGGGCAATCCGGGACAGGGCAACTACACCGCGTCGAAGGCCGGCATCATCGGCCTGATCAAGACGCTGGGCGCCGAATACGCCAAGCGCGGCGTGACCGCGAACTGCATCGCCCCGGGCTTCATCAAGACGCCGATGACGGATGCGCTCAACGACAAGCAGCGCGAAACCATCCTGGCGAAGGTTCCTGCGGCGCGGCTCGGAACGCCCGAGGACATCGCTGCGGCAGCGGTCTATCTGGCCTCGAACGAGGCCGCCTACGTCACCGGACAGACGATTCACGTCAACGGCGGCATGGCTATGATTTGAGCTGGTTGCTGGCTCTCGCAATGCGGCGAAAAGCCGTTTTCGGGAGCCGGTTCAGGCGTGTAGTCAAGGCTTGGGAAGTATGATAGCTGAACCCCCCATGGATGGGCAAAGAACGCCATTGCAGGATTTTGAAACCCTGTATATTGGCGTGGCGACGCCTGCCGTTCGCCGGGGCTTTAGTCGGCTACGACCGGGCCGAATCAAGACTATGCGCGACTGAGTAATCGAGACGACCACGATGGCTCGTATCGTCTTGGGGTCGGGTCCAATGGAACAACGAGGTTGAACGATGAGTGAGATTGGCGAGCGGGTTAAGAAGATTGTGGTCGAGCACCTTGGTGTCGAACCCGAGAAGGTGGTCGATAGCGCGAGCTTCATCGATGACCTCGGCGCCGACAGCCTCGACACGGTCGAGCTCGTGATGGCTTTCGAAGAAGAATTCGGTTGCGAGATTCCGGACGACGCTGCGGAGACGATTCTGACCGTGGGCGACGCGACCAAGTTTCTTGAGAAGAACGCGAAGAGCTGACGCCGATCGCGAAGTTGACGGGGCCGGACGGACCGTGTTCGAGCGGTCCCCCGGCTTCTTATTATTAGCCGCGCATTGCCGGCCGGAGACGTGGAAATGAGACGAGTTGTCGTCACGGGGCTGGGCATGCTTACACCGCTCGGCTGCGGCGTTGACGCAACTTGGACGCGCATCCTCGCCGGAGAGAGCGGCGGCAAGAAGATCGACACCTTCGAAGTGTCCGACCTGCCGAGCCAGGTCGCCTGCTACATTCCGCGCGGCGACGGCTCTGGCGGCACCTTCAATCCCGATCAGTGGATGGAGCCGAAGGACCAGCGCAAGGTCGACGACTTCATCCTCTACGCGATGTGCGCGGCCAGGCAGGCGCTCGACGACGCCAATTGGCATCCGAAGTCCGATGAGGACCAGTTCGCGACCGGCACGATGATCGGCTCCGGCATCGGCGGCCTCACCGGCATTGCCGAGACCGCGGTGCTGCTCAAGGAACGTGGACCGCGCAGGGTCTCTCCCTTCTTCATTCCGGGCCGCCTGATCAATCTGGCGTCCGGCTACGTCTCGATCGAGCACGGCCTGAAGGGCCCCAACCATTCGGTCGTCACGGCGTGCTCGACCGGCGCGCACGCCGTCGGCGATGCAGCGCGGCTGATCGCGCTCGGCGACGCCGACGTGATGCTCGCAGGCGGCGCCGAATCGCCGATCTCCCGCATCGGCATCGCAGGGTTTTGCGCGGCGCGTGCGCTGTCTACCGGCTTCAACGACACGCCGGAAAAGGCATCGCGGCCCTACGACAAGGATCGCGACGGCTTCGTGATGGGCGAGGGTGCCGGCGTCCTCGTGCTCGAGGAATACGAGCACGCCAAACAGCGTGGTGCGAAGATCTATGCCGAGGTCACCGGCTACGGCCTGTCGGGCGATGCCTTCCACATCACCTCGCCGCCGCCGGACGGCAATGGCGGCTTCCGCAGCATGAGCATGGCGCTGAAGCGCGCCGGCCTTGTCGCATCCGATCTCGACTACATCAACGCGCACGGTACCTCGACGCAGGTCGGCGACGAGATCGAGCTCGGCGCGGTCGAGCGTCTGCTCGGCAACGCGGCTTCGAAGGTTTCGATGTCGTCGACCAAGTCGGCGACCGGACATCTGCTCGGCGCGGCCGGTGCAATCGAGGCGATCTTCGCGGTGCTCGCGATTCGCGATAATGTGGTGCCGCCGACCATCAATCTCGACAATCCGTCGGTGCAAACGGCGATCGATCTTGTGCCGCATACGTCGCGCAAGCGTGACGTGAATGTGGCGCTGTCCAATTCCTTCGGTTTCGGTGGCACAAACGCCTCCGTGATCGTGCAGCGCGTGACCAATTAGTAGGTCGTTAGAGCGTTTTCGAGCGAAGTGGGTACCGGTTCGCGTGAAGAAAACGCGTCAAAATAAGAATCCAAAGTCCCGTTCCGATGTGATCGGAGCGGGACTTTAGAACTAGTCCACCGTTTTGCCGTATTCCGCGGTGACTCCTAATAGCGGGCGTATGCTATTGGCAGGGCAGGGGTTTGTCCGGCCACGATTCAACCGGCAGGATATTGGTTTGCATCGATGAGTGAGAGGCCGCCCATTTCACCAAGGAGTCCACGTGCCGCGCTGGAGCCCGAACAGGTTCCGCCGCCGCCCAAGCGCTCGGATCGTGCCCGCAATCCTTTCGTGATCGTCGGCAATGCCATCTTCACCATCCTGATCATCCTGATGATCGGCGCCGGCGCCACCTACTACTACGGCAAGCAGACGCTGGAATCGCCGGGGCCGCTGCAGGAAGACAAGATCGTCAACATCCCCGCGCGCGCGGGCAAGCGTGACATCGCCGACGTGCTGTCGCGCGAGGGGGTGATCAACGTCAATCCGTGGGTCTTCATCGGCAGCGTGTTTGCGCTGAAGGCGAGCTCCGATCTCAAGCCAGGCGAATACTCGTTCCAGAAGAATGCCAGCCTGCGCGATGTCATCGCCACCATCGTCGACGGCAAGGTGGTGCAGCACGCCATCACCATTCCCGAAGGTCTGACCTCGGAGCAGATCGTGACGCGGCTCTCCGACAACGACATCTTCACCGGCTCGGTGCGCGAGATCCCGCGCGAGGGCACGCTGTTGCCGGAGACCTACAAATTCCCGCGCGGCACCACGCGCGACCAGGTGATCCAGCGCTTGCAGCAGGCGCAGAAGCGCGTGCTTGCCGAGATCTGGGAACGCCGCAACACCGATTCGCCGCTGAAATCGCCGGACCAGCTGGTGACGCTGGCCTCGATCGTCGAGAAGGAAACCGGCCGCGCCGACGAGCGCAGCCGTGTCGCCGCCGTGTTCGTCAACCGCCTGCGGCAGAGGATGAAGCTGCAGTCCGATCCGACCATCATCTACGGATTGGTGGGCGGCAAGGGAACGCTGGGGCGTCCGATCAAGCGCAGCGAGATCACGCAGCCGTCGCCCTACAACACCTATGTGATCGACGGCCTGCCGCCGGGACCGATCGCCAATCCCGGCCGCGCCTCGCTGGAGGCGACCGCCAATCCGGCGCGCACGCGTGACCTGTTCTTCGTTGCCGACGGCACCGGCGGCCACGCCTTTACCGAAACCTACGACCAGCACGCCAAGAACGTCGCCAAGCTGCGCGCGTCGGAAAAGCAGATCCAGAACGACACCGTCGAGCCCGCGGATGATCCGGCGCCCGCCGCCGCGGCGCCCGGCGCGGCCGACACCAATCCCACGGCGGCCACGCCGCCGAAGCCCACCAATCAGAAGAAACCGCCGCGCAGCGGTCGCCAGGGCGCAGCCCAGCAGACCAGTTCGCCGCCCGTTGTGCAGCGCTAAAGCGTGATGCGATCATCGCGCTTTAGCTTCTTGTTCGAGCATAGTGTTTCGGAAATCCGCTTCACACTTTTCCGGACCTTGCCGTAGCTCTGCATTTCCCGAAGGTGGACGTAATTCCACTTTCACGGAATCCGTTTTAAGGTTGCACCGGCTGCCCGCGAGTCACGTCGTCTCCGGGTGCGTCCCATATCCTTCTGTTGGAGAGTTCACGCGATGGCGCTATCGAGCATGACCGGCTTTGCCCGAAGCCATGGCGCGAGCGGTCCCTATACGTTCGAGTGGGAGCTGAAGTCGGTCAACGCCAAGGGCTTTGACCTGCGATTGCGGCTGCCGCCGGGCTGGGACGAACTGGACGCCCTCGCCAAGAAGCGGGCCGGCGAGTTGCTGGCGCGCGGCACGGTCTACGCCAACCTCAGCGTCAAGCGCACCGATGCGGCGCAGACCATCCGGATCAATGAGGACGTGCTGGCCGCGGTCGTGAAGGTCGCAGGTGAGCTCGCGCAGCGGATCGACGCGGTGGCGCCGAGCATCGACGGATTGCTCGGCATCAAGGGTGTCATCGAGGTGGTCGAGCCTGACAGCAACGAGGACGAGGACAAGGCGGCGCGCGAGGCGGCGGCGAAGGCCTTCGAGCAGGCGCTCGGCAGCCTCGTCGAGATGCGCCGCCGCGAGGGCGATGCGCTGGGCCAGATCCTGATGCAGCGCATGGACGAGATCGAGCGGCTCGCCAAGCGCGCCGAGACGGCTCCCGGCCGCAAGCCCGAGGCGATCAAGGCCCGGCTTGCCGAGCAGATCGCGGCGCTGCTGGAGACCTCCGATCGCTTCGATGCCGACCGGCTGAGCCAGGAGGCGATCCTGATCGCCACCAAGGCCGATATCCGCGAGGAACTCGACCGCATCGCCTCGCACATCGCCCAGGCGCGCGAGATGATCGGCAAGGGCGGACCGGTCGGGCGCCGGCTCGACTTCCTCGCCCAGGAGTTCAATCGCGAGGTCAACACCTGCTGCTCGAAGTCGAACGACGTCGAGCTGACCAATACCGGGCTCGAAATGAAGAACGTGGTCGAGCAATTCCGCGAACAGGTCCAGAATCTGGAGTGAACGATGACGGCGCAGGGTTTTGACGGCGTTGAGCGGCGCGGACTGATGTTCGTCCTGTCGTCGCCCTCGGGCGCCGGCAAGACGACGCTGTCGCGCATGCTGATCGACCGCATGCCGGGTCTGAAAATGTCGGTGTCGGCGACCACGCGGCCGAAGCGGCCGGGCGAGGTCGAGGGGCGCGACTATTTCTTCGTCGACAAGACGAAATTCGAGGCGATGGCCAAGCAGGGCGAACTGCTGGAATGGGCCACCGTGTTCGACAACCGTTACGGCACGCCGCGCGCGCCGGTCGAGGCCGCGCTCGCGGCCGGCGAGGATGTGCTGTTCGATATAGACTGGCAGGGCACCCAGCAATTACGCGAGAAGGCGCGCGCCGACGTGGTCAGCGTCTTCATCCTGCCGCCGTCAGCCGCCGATCTCGAGAAGCGGCTGCACACCCGTGCGCAGGATTCCGAGGAGGTCATCCGCGGGCGGATGAACCGCGCCACCCATGAGCTGAGCCACTGGGCGGAATACGACTACATCGTCGTCAACCAGAACGTCGACGACGCCTTTGCCGAGGTGCAGTCGATCCTGAAGGCCGAGCGTCTCAAGCGAGAGCGCCGCACCGGCCTCACCGAGTTCGTCCGCGGCCTGCAGCGTCAGCTCGAGAAGTAGCTTGCCGAGAAGTAGCTTGCCGGACCGTGATGCGATCCGCGGATCGCATCACGCCTCATCTGCTTTCTTGAGCGCGCTCTAGAGCATTTTCGGTTCTGATTGAATCAGAACCGAAGCTCTAGATTCTTGTTTTGACGCGTTTTCTTCACGCGAACCGGTGTCCACTTCGCTCGAAAACGCTCTAGTTCGCCGCGCTGCGCGCCAGCCGCTGCAGCATCGCCGCGATCTGCTTGTTGTCCTGCTCGGTTTGATCTGCCTCGCGCGGCGTATCGCGGCGAGCAACCGGCGTCTCGGCGCGGCGCGGAACCGGTGTCTCTGAGCGGCGCGGGGTCGCCTCCGACAGGCGCAGCGGGCGGTCGCGGCTGACCACCGCCATCGGCGGCGCCGGCTCGGTGTGGAGAGAATCCCAGGGCGCACGCCATTCGTCGCTGATCTGGTAGGGCGGCGTACGCGTGCGGGTCAGGCGGAACACCAGCGCGCTGACCAGGCCGGCCAGCACCAGCGCGCCGACCATCACGATCAGCAGCATCTGCGTCGAGGACGACGACTTCTCGGCGGACGCCTCCGCTGTCACGGGGGCGGCCGGTGCCGGCGCAGCCGCCTGTTGCGGCGTCGCATCGGCCTGTGCGACCACGGTCGGCTGGTCTGCGGCGTGCCGGGTTCCGTTGGTTCCGGCCATGCTCGATGCATCCAGCCATCGGGCGTTCACCTCCGACGCCTGGGCGTTCGTGCCTGGCGCCGTCGGATCGGTCGCCGCTACCGCACCGCCGGCTTGACCGGCGGCATGGGGCGCGACCGGTGCTGTTGCGGCCTGCGGTGAGGGCCATTCGGCATGGGCATCGGCGACGGACTTGCGCATAGCCGGCTGTGGCGGCGCCGGCTGGCTCTGCGGCGGCTGTGCGTCGGCCGTTGCTGTGTCGGGCGCGGCCGCGGGCTGCTGCTGCGTGGTCGCGGTCCTGGCAACAACCTTGTTCTTGGCGTCACCGAGGTACCAGCATTTCTTTTGGGTGCTGCGGTCGAGGTGATAGAACCAGTGGCTTCCCGCAGGCGCGGTTCCCTTCGGCGCGGACTGACAGGTGTCGGCCGTCTTGGCATTCGTAGTATTGGTGCTCGCCGTATTGGCGGCGGTCTGGGCCATGGCCGTGAAGTTGGCACCAGCCAACATGCTGACGGCAAGCGCCGCAGCGAATTTCGCTGAACGATTTGACATACGCGTCCCCGGTATTCTTTTTTACGCAAACGCTGGTGACGCCAATCTCGGTAAAGAGTTGGGTCGCAATGCGCCGCAAATCCGGAGCGGGTAGGGCTTAATTGAGGCTCGCGGCGGACCGCAATTGCGGCGGCCGGAAGGCTGGAACGCGGGCTGAACGAATGCTTCGTTCGGCTGTCAGGTTCCGCAGGACCAAAGCGCGCGTTGCTGCTGCGAGACCATTACGTCCCGCCGGCGATCGCAACGCCAGCGGGACGTCTTCGTCAGTTCTTCAGGACGATGCGTCCCACGACCTTGCCGGCGCGCAGCTCATCGATCCATTTCTGGACGTCGGCCATCGGCTCTTCCTTCATCGGCGCCGGCTTGATCTTGCCGGCCCGGGCGAGCGCCATCAGCTCCTGGCCTTCGGCCAGCGTGCCCACCATGAAGCCTTCGATGGTCATGCGCTTGTAGACCCATTGCACCATCGGCAGCGTGAACTGGCCGCCCATCAGGCCGGACACCACGATCTTGCCGCCGCGTGCGACCGTCGACACCGCAAACGCCATCGACTTCTCGTTGCCGGCAAAGTCGACGACGCCGTCGAAGCCGCCGTCGCTCTCCTTCAGCATGCGCTTGACGACATCGGGCTCAGCGGGGTCGTAGGCCGCCGCCGCACCATTCTTCAACGCGGTCTCGCGCGCCGCCGGGCTGAGATCGGCAACCGTGATCGGCTGCTTGAACATCGCCTGTGCGAACGACAGGCCCATCATGCCGACGCCGCCGAGCCCGATCAGCAGCAAATTGCGCTGACGCGGACGATCGACCAGGCGCTTCAGCGCGCCATAGGCCGTGACGCCCGAGCACATCAGCGTGGCGGCCTGATTGACCGGCAGCGGATCGTAATCGAGCAGGTATTTCGCGTCGGGCACCAGCACGTGGGTGGCAAAGCCGCCGTCGATCGAGACGCCGAGGAAGCGCTGCTTGGCGCAGAGATTCTCGTCGCCGGCGAGACAGTCGCGGCACTGGCCGCAGCCGATCCAGGGGAAGACCGCCTTCTTCGTTCCGACCAGATCCTTCGACGCATCGGGACCGACCTCGTCGACGACGCCCGCGATCTCATGGCCGAGCGTGAAGGGCAGCGTCATGCCGCGGGTGGTGTCGAGCTTCTTGCCGCCGCCGAGATCGGCGTAACCGTCCTGGATGTGGAGATCGGAATGACAGAGGCCGCAGCGCTCGATGCGAACGAGCACTTCGCGTCCCTGCGGCTTGGGCGTGTCGACGATGGTTTCGCACAGCGGTGCATCGAACTTGACGAGGGATTGGCGAACCATACGCGCCATTACGTTTTCTCCTGATGTTCTATTTTGTGGACCGTATATCGGCCAATTCCCTGGCCATGGCAACAAAGCCCGTGACCGGAATGGTTTCGGCGCGCCGCGTCGCGTCGACATCGGCTGCGGCAGCAAGCCGCGCCGGATCGACCGACAGCGACTTCAGGCTCTGGCGCAGCATTTTGCGGCGCTGGCCGAAGGCAGCGGCGGCCACCTGCTCGAGCATGCGGCGGTCACACGGCTCCGGCGCGGCGCGCGGTATCATTCGTACCACCGAGGAGGTGACCTTCGGCTGCGGCACGAAGGCTGCGGGCGAAATGTCGAACAGGATCTTGGTCTCGGCGCGCCAGTTGGCGAGCACCGCGAGCCTGCCATAGGCTTCCTCGTCCTCATGGGCGACGATGCGCTCGGCGACCTCGCGCTGGAACATCAACACCATGGTGTCGTACCAGGGCGGCCACGGCTCGATCGACAGCCAGTCGACCAGCAGCTGGGTTGCGATGTTGTAGGGCAGGTTGGCGACGATCTTGGCCTTACCGCCATCGAGCAAGGGGCGCGGATCAAAGTGCTGCGCGTCGCCATGCACGATCTCGATGCGGCCTGGATAGCGCTTGACGATGTAGTCGAGTGCATCGATCGCGCGTTCGTCGCGCTCGATGGCGATGACGCGCTTGGCGCCCATCGCAAGCAGTGCGCGCGTCAGTCCGCCGGGGCCGGGCCCGACCTCGATCACGGTCGAGTCTTCCAGCGAGCCCGCGGCACGGGCAATGCGTGCGGTGAGATTGAGATCGAGCAGGAAATTCTGGCCGAGCGATTTGCGCGCCGACAGCGAATGCTCGCGAATGATGTCGCGCAGCGGTGGCAGATCGTCGATCGCGCTCACTTAGCTTGATGCCGCGGCCATGCGCGCGGCGAGCCGGAGCGCGGCAATCAGGCTCGAGGGATTGGCCTTGCCGGTGCCCGCGATATCGAACGCGGTACCGTGATCGGGCGATGTCCGGATGAAGGGCAGGCCCAGCGTGACGTTGACGGCGTCCTCGAACGCGACGGTCTTGATCGGGATCAGCGCCTGATCGTGATACATGCAGAGCGCGCAGTCATAGGTCTTGCGCGCGGCTGCGTGGAACATGGTGTCGGCCGGCAACGGGCCGCGGGCGGCAATGCCGTCGCGGCGCAGGATCTCGACCGCGGGCGCGACGATCTCGATGTCTTCCATGCCGAGCGTGCCGTCTTCGCCGGCATGCGGGTTGAGGCCGGCGACGGCAAGCCGCGGCGAGGCGAGGCCAAACCGCACCTTCATGTCGGCGACCAGTATCCGCGCGGTCGACACGATCAGGTCGGTCGACAATTGCGCCAGCGCCTCGCGGACCGAGACATGGATCGTCACCGGGACGACGGCGAGCGCCGGCGACCACAGCATCATCACCGGCTGCGGCGCGGGCCCGCCGCGGGCGGCAAGCTCGGCGAGGAATTCGGTGTGGCCGGGATGGCGGAAGCCGGCGCGGTACAACACGTTCTTGGCGATCGGATTGGTGACGACGGCGCTGGCCTTGCCCGAGGCGACGTCGGCGACGGCCTGACGGATCGACGCCAGCGCGGCATCGGCGCTCGTTCCGTCGGGCTTGCCCGGTCGCGCCGTCGCCGCCTTGCCGGTCGCAACGACGGGCAGGGCCCGTGCAAATGCCGTGGAGGCCTCCTCGGCGTTGACCTCGGCAAACTCGACGGTGAGCCCGAGCGTCCTGGCGCGCTCGGCCAAAGCCGCGCGGTCACCGAGCAGATAGAACGGCGGAAGATCGAGTTCGCGGCGGCGCAGCCACGCGGCGAGCGTGATGTCGGGGCCGATGCCTGCGGGCTCGCCGGATGTCAGTGCGAGAGGTTGAGCCATGCGTCAACGATAGTCGATCATCGCCCGCCTGGATATTCGATCATCGCGGCTTTCCGGACTTCCTGCAGGTAGGCCTTCGACTTCGCCTCGTACTTCTGCACGTACATCTTGTCCCGCATCTCACGCTTCTTCGGCGTGTCCACGGTGGTTGCCTTCCGGCCGCAGAGGGCAACCATTTCGATGCCCTGCTTGGTGAGTTCGGGAGGGGTGAGGTGGCCGACCGGGGTCTTGTCCAGGATGTCGCGCAGCGCCTGCGGCAGGTCGGCCGACGTCTTGACGACGATCTCGCGGATCGCGGCGTTGCGCATCGACTTGAAGAAGGTGTTGGCTTCCTCGCAGGAGGTCACGCGCTCGCGCAGGGTGTCCGCTTCCTTGCGGCGGTTCTCGAATTCGGATTGCGGAGAGCCGCGGGGGACGATCAGAACGACCGGCTGCATCCGGTATTCGAACGCTTCGGCGTCGGGAGCATCACCGGTCTCCTTGACCGCGGTGGCGACGTCCTTTTCGCCGACCTGCAGGCTTTCCTTGAAGCGGCCGCGGACTAGGCTGGTCCAGACCATGTCGGCCCTGATGCGTTGCTTGAGCGTATCGGGGCGGATGCCCTTGCTCTCGAGGACCTTGGTCAGCTGGTCGTTGTTCAGCCGCATCCGTTGCGCCATGCCGCCATAGGATTGCTCGATATCATTGGCGGTGGGATCGACGCCGAATTTCTTGGCTTCCTTGATCTTCAGCTTCTCGTCGATCAGCTCCTCGAGGATCGCCTTTCGATCGGGATTCTTGCCGCCGGTCAGGCCGTTCAGCTTGGCCCGCTGCTCGACGTCGAAATTGGTGATGGGTTCGCCATTGACCATCACGGCGATGGTCTGGGCATGCAGTCGCGCACCGCCCCCCAACAGGAGGAAAAGAGCCAGCAAGGAACTCAACATGAGCGAATTGCAGCGCGTTGGCAGGCTAGCGGTCGTTATTGTGGTCATGTCAGCCGTTTAAACCAGTTCAAGCCGGGGCCACAGGCCCGCGGGCAATACAAGCCCCCAATTCAAGCCCCCAATACAAGCGCCTTGGCAGGCCCCTTGCTCGCTACTGCATGCCAGCCGAACTGCTGGTCGTGGAGGTCTGGGCGATCGTCCGCAGCCCGATCTGGAACATGAACGCGTGGCTGAGGACGGGCGGCTGCGAGCCGGCCTGATAGGTATAGGACGTGATGTAGTTCGCAGCCAGCACGAAGCAGTCGTCCACATAGCCCGCGCCGACGGCATACTGGTTGATCTTGTTCGCTTCAAGGTCCCAGCGCGCCGCACCCTGAACCACCCAGTTCGACGCCACCTTGACCGATCCGCTGGTGAGGATGCCCTCGCGGCGCGTCAGGTAGCCGAGTTCCGGCTGCGCTGCATAATCGCCGTAGGTCACGGCGACCGACCAGCGGTCGAAATTCGCGCTCGCCGTGGCCTCGAACCGGTTGATGTTCCAGGTCGCTTCATCCATCCGCGAGCGGACGCTGAAGGTGTAGGTACGGTTGGGCGAATAGGCGAGGCTCGCGACATAGTCCGAGCGCGGGTTCTGCAGTCCGGAGTCGAGGCCGGTGTTGGTGACGTCGGCGACCGCGAACGAGTTCAGCCCGAACATCTGGTAGGACTGTCCGAACATCCCCTTGATGCTGCCGCCGCGGTCGAACTGCGTGGTGGCCTGCACGCCGACATTGGCGCGGCTGCCGCCCTCGACGCGGTCGTAGCCGGAGAACTTGTCGACCGCGAACAGGTTGCTGGTGTCGAACACCAGGCTCTGCGCGTCCTCGTTCGGAAGCTTGCCGGCATTCGGCTCGTTGGGCCGGATGATGACCTGCGCGATCGGCTCGACGGTGGTCGTGCCCCACGGCTGCACATTGATGAAGGGGTAGCGGTATTCGAGGCCGACGGTCGGCATGAAGCGGACCGTCTGGGTGTCGCCGACCGGCAGGAAGTTGGAAACGCCCGGCTGATTCGAGATGTCGGCGTTGATCGCATCGGCGCGGACGCTGGCGAACGGCGTCCAGATCTCGCCGAGCGGGTCGGTGTAGGACTTGCGCCACTGCGCCTCGGCCGTCAGCCTTGTGTAGGTGCCCGGCATGCCGCGCAGCAGGCACTGCGAGGGGGTTCGCGCCATCGGATCCGCGGACGTGGTCAAGCACAGGCCGTTGGTGTTGGCGGTCGTCGTGATCGGATCGAACACCGCGGTTTCGCGGGTCAGGTTGACGAAGTTCATCCTGTAGCTCAACTCGCCACCCAGGATGTTGCTGTTGATCACGTTGTTGTAGTCGATCACGGGCGCGACCACCGGGACCTGGTTCTGGTTGCCCGAGTAGCTGAGATAGTAGATCGCGCGCGCGTCGAAGAAGCTGCGGTTGCCGACGCCGGTCAGATAGAGCTGCGAGATCGCTTCCGTCGGCAGCGACAGGAACGAACCGAACGGATCCTTGTACTGGGCGAGCCGGTAGTCGGACATGAAGAAGTAGTCGGACAGCACGACGCCGTCCCAGCCCCAGACCCATTTGTCGTTCAGCGCGAACTGGCCCTTGGTGTCGACGCCCCAGCGGAATTGGCGGTCGCCAGGCTGGCCCTTGAAGGCGTCCTGATCGAGCTGATCGATGCCGTAAAGCCGGATCTGATAAGAGCCGTCCACGAAGCGCTGGCGGAATTCAGTCTGCATCAGCACGCCCTGCTTCGAGGTGATGCGCGGACTGAAGGTCGCGTCCATGTCGGGCGCGATCGCCCAATAATACGGGATTTCGACGCCGTAGCCGAACGCCGTGTAGCTGGTGAAGCCCGGCATCAGGAAACCGCTCTTCCGCTTCACGGTCGGATCGGGCGTCGAGAAGTAGGGCAGATAGGCCATCGGAACGCCGAAGAATTCGAGCTGGGCGTTCTCGAAATACAGCATCTTCTCGGTCTGGTTATGGATGATGCGCGCGCCCTTGACCTGCCAGAGCGGCGGCTTCTTCGGATCATCCTTACAGGGTGCGCAGGCGGTATAAACGCCGTTGTCGAACACCGTGTAATTGCCGCTGGACCGATCGGCGCGGGTCGCCGCCATGCGGGTCTGGTCTTCGGTGTCGACGCGCAGCGAATCGACGAACCCGTCGCGGTAGTCGTCGCTGAGATCCAGGATGTTGGCGTAGGTGATCTTGCCTTCCGCATCGGTCATGCGGATGTTGCCTTCGGCATGAAGACGCTTGGTCTTCTGGTCGTAGATGACCTTGTCGGCCTCGACGCTGGTGCCGTTGTAGAACATCTGGACGTTGCCGACGGCCGAGATGCGGCTGTTGTTGTAGTCGTAATCGACCTCGGTCGCCTGAACGAGCATCTGCCCGTCATTCTTGGCCGGCGGGCGGACCGGCTTCGGCGGACGCGGATTGTAGGTGAATGCCTGCGCTGAAGCCGGCGTCGACGCGACGACGTCGAGCGCGCTGACCACGACGAACGCGGCAAGGAGAGCAGAAATCGAAACGCCAAACGCGGCCATGCGGCTCCGTTGACGGCGCAGGGCACTGCGCCGCCCGGATACAGGCGACCTCAACTGGCGGGCGGCGACGGTAGCCACTACCCGTCCTCCTGGTACAGCAAGGCTAAGAAACCGGTGAGGCTACCCACAACGACAGGCAACCACGCCGCAGCGATGGGATGCATCAACTCAGCCTTGCTCAAATCTTCAGTTACTTTCGACAGGACGTAGAGCAGAAAGCCTGCGCCCACGCCACTCAAAACCATCTTCTGCACGCCGCCCATCCGGAAGAAGCGGAGGCTCACAGAAGCCGCCAACATCACCATCGCAGCCAGCAAAAACGGCTGTGCGATTAGCTTGTGATACTGCAAGCGATAGCCAGCCGTCGCGAACCCCGAGCTCTCCGACGAACGGATGTAGTTCGGCAGTTGCCAAAAGGACACAGTTTCGGGGGTGGAGAAACTGTTGCGCACCTGTGCTGGTGTGAGGGTGGTGGTCAGGTAGAAGGTGTCCTGGTCCACCGGAGCCTTGTCGAGGGTGTATCGGCGTACTCCCATGAACGCCCAGCGGCCTTCTTCGAGCGTCGCTTCGCGGGCCTCGATTCGTTCCTTGAACTGCAGCGCCGTATCGAATCGGAACACCGTGAGGCCGGTCAGCCGGATGCCCTGCTGCTCGCTGCGGGCCGCATTGATGATCGCCTGACCTTCGTCGTTGATCTGGTTGAGCCAGAATCCGGACGCGTCCTGGATGCCGCCGCCCGGCGCCGAGCCGAACAACTCGGCCTCCATCCGTTTGGAGAGCTCGCGCAGATTGGCCGACACCGGATTGTAGGCGGTGGTCGCGAAGATGCCGAGCACGATCGCACTGACCAGCGCCGGCGAGATGAATTGCCAGGCCGAGACGCCGGCGGCGCGTGCCACGACCAGCTCCAGCCGCCGCGACAGCGCGAGATAGCAGGTCATCGCGCCGATCAGCACGCAGAACGGCATCAGTTTCTCGAGCAGCTGCGGCACGCGGAACAGCGAGGTTTCCGCGACCGTGATCGCGGAGGCCCCGGCGAGGCTCGACGTCTTGCGTACCATCTCGATGTAGTCGACCAGCACGAGCAGCACGAAGATGCCCGCGAACACGCCCACCGCCGCGACGACGAAGCGGCCGGCGAAATAACGCCCGAGCGTATTTGTGACCATGCTCATGCGGTGGCGGGCCTCCGGAAGAGGCGCGCAATGCGCTCGTTGTTCCGGTTGATCGCTTCCATCAATGCCGCCGGCGGTTCGACGACCACACCGCCGACGATCATCCAGATCCCGACGCCGATGCCGGCGAACAGCATCAGGTATTGCACCAGGGCCGCCAGCGGCGTCTTCACCGCCATGACGGAGCAGGCGAATCCGACCATGCGCAGGCCGAACACCGCGAATACCGAGCCGCCGATCGAGAAATTGCGGCTTTGGCGCGTGGTGCGCGGCGCGCCGAGGAAGGCAAAGGTGAGGGCCGCGAACACAAACGGATAGATCGGCGCCATGAAGCGATCATGCAGCTCCGCGAAGAACTGGCCCGACAGCTGCTGATAGGTCTGGTCGTTCTCGTCCGGCCACATCAGTTCCCAGAGATAGCGCTCGCGAATTCCGAGCGTGACGTCGCGGCCCTGCGAGAATTTAGACATGTCGAAGGCGTAGCGCTGAAACACCACCAGCGTCGGATCGCGCTTGCCGACCTCGAATCGCTCGAGATTGCCGTCCTCCAGCACGAGATATGAGCCGCTCTCGTTCTTCAGCACGGTGCCGTGGTCGGCCACGATGGTGACGCGCTGCTGCGGATCGCGGCGATCGTCGACGAAAACGCCGCCGAGCACGCCGCCGGGCAGGCGCTCGCGGATGCGAATCGTCAGGTTCTGATCGAGCTGGGCGAAGCGGCCGGGCTGCAGGATGTTGGTCAGCACGTCGGCGGTGATCTCGGCATCCCACTGCTTGATTCGGCGCATGCCGTCGGGGGCGAGATAGGCGCCGATGAAGGCGACCAGCGCCGCCACCACGCAGGTGGCGAAGAAGAAGGGCCGGAACAGCCGGAACGGCGAGAAGCCCGCCGCATTCATGACGATGATCTCGGAATCGGTCGCCAGCTTGTTGAGCGTGTGCGAGATCGCGATCATCAGCGCGATCGGGGCGATGATCAGGACCAGGGCAGGAATCACGAGGCTGGTGATGCCGAGGAAGGTGAGGATGGTCTGACCCTGGCTGGTCATCAGGTCGATGCCGCGCAACGCCTGGGTAATCCAGATCACGCCGGTAAGGCTGACCAGGACAAGCGCAAACGACGCCAGCGTCGTTTTGAAGATGTACTTGTCGATCGACCCCATCGCTACCGCACGGCCCCCTTGGCGCAACCAAACGCACGGCTTTCGACCAATCCCGTCAACCCGGGTTCCCCTATGGTCGAGCCGCGGACTCGTCCGGCTCACTCTCTGTTCACAATCTCACTACCATCCCTTTGATCCGTCAACAAAATGGCCGGGCCAAGGCACGCTTAATTTATGGTTAATTAATCGCTTTTGTGGCCTTCCGGCCACTCCGGCGCTTGGCAGCGGCGCAGCCGGCAGGTCATAGTGTGCCACAAGCCCGGTCCGGGTCGCTCCGGACCGCCATCGCAATGCTCACCCCCGCGTGCCGGAAGGGCCGCCTCAGGCCCGAGCAACACCCTGAGTTCTGGAGGATTTTCCTATGCCCGACGCCGTCAAGGTCGGCTTCGTCCCGTTCTCCGCGTCCGCCCGCGGCATTCTGGTCGCCTTTTGCGACGAGCAATTGAAGCTGGGAGCCGCCACCCGGAAGGCGCTGGGAGCTGCCGCCGAGACCGTCAAGCGGGCCGCAGCCGCCAACCAGTTCAAGGGCAAGAGCGGGGCGGCGCTGGACATCCTGGCGCCGGAAGGAATCAAGGTCGACCGGCTGATCGTGATCGGCACCGGCAAGGTAGCCGACCTCAAGGAGAAGGATCTGCTCAAATTCGGCGGCGTGGTGGCCGGCAAGCTCAACGCCGGTAGCGGCGCGATGACCGTCCTCGCGGAGCTGCCGGATGCCGCAATGACAGCCGTCCAGGCGGCGACGATCGCGACCGGCATCCGGCTGCGCGCCTACAAGTTCGACCGCTACAAGACCAAGAAGAAGGACAGCGAGGACGGCACCGTACGTGCCGACGTCTCGATCGCGGTCGACGACGTCGCTTCTGCCAGGAAGGCGTTTGCGCCCGAATCGTCCATCGTCGACGGCGTGAACCTGGCGCGTGAGCTCGTCAACGAGCCGCCGAACGTGCTGTACCCCGAAGAGTTCGCGCGCCGCGCCAGCCAGCTGCGCAAGCTCGGCGTCACCGTCGAGGTCCTCGACGTCAAGGCGATGACCAAGCTCGGCATGGGCGCGCTGCTTGGCGTCGGGCAGGGCTCGGTGCGGCCCAGCCGCACCGTGATCATGCGCTGGAACGGCGGCAAGAAGAGCGAGGCGCCGGTCGCATTCGTCGGCAAGGGCGTCTGCTTCGACACCGGCGGGATCTCCATCAAGTCGGCCGGCGGCATGGAGGATATGAAGGGTGACATGGGCGGCGCGGCCTGCGTGGTCGGGCTGATGCACGCGCTCGCGGCGCGCAAGGCCCGCGTCAACGCGGTCGGCGCCATCGGCCTTGTCGAGAACATGCCCGACGGCAACGCGCAGCGTCCGGGTGACATCGTCACCTCGATGTCCGGCCAGACCATCGAAATCATCAACACCGACGCCGAGGGGCGCCTCGTGCTCGCCGACGTGCTCTGGTACGTCGCCAAGAAGTGCAAGCCGAAGTTCATGGTCGATCTCGCGACGCTGACCGGCGCGATCATGGTCGCGCTCGGCACCGATCACGCCGGCCTGTTCTCCAATAATGACGAACTCGCCGAGCGCCTCGCCAAGGTCGGCCTCGAGACCGGCGAGAAGGTGTGGCGGATGCCGCTCGGTCCCGAATACGACAAGCAGATCGACTCGCAATTCGCCGACATGAAGAATACCGGCGGACGCAATGGCGGCTCGATCACGGCCGCGCAATTCCTGCAGCGCTTTGTCGACGGCACGCCCTGGGCGCATCTCGACATCGCCGGCACCGCGATGGGCGCGCCGAAGACCGAGATCAATCAGAGCTGGGGCTCGGGTTACGGTGTCCGGCTGCTCGAGCGGCTCGTCTCCCAGTATTATGAAGCCAGGAAATAATAATAGAGTGTCGGCCGGCGCATGACCGAGGTTCTGTTCTACCATCTGCAGAACATGACGCTGGAAAGCGTGCTGCCGCCGCTGCTCGAGAAGTCGCTCGAGCGCGGCTGGCGGGTGGTCGTGCAGTCGACATCGCAGGAGCGCGCCGAGACGCTCGACGCGCATCTGTGGACCTACAGCGACGATTCATTCCTGCCGCATGCGAGCTCGCGGGTCGCCGACGCGCAGGACCAGCCGATCATCCTGTCGGTCGACGAGGACAATCCGAATCGGGCCAATGTCCGATTCCTGGTCGACAACGCGGCGCTTCCGGCCGACTGCGACAGCTACGAGCGCCTGGTCCTCGTGTTCAACGGCGACGACCCCGACGCGGTGGCTTCGGCGCGGGAGAGCTGGACCGCCTCCAAGGCACGCGGCTTCGAGGTCACCTATTGGCAGACCGACGAGCGGGGACGCTGGCAGCGGCGCCAATAGCGATATCGATGAATTAATGATAATTCGACGTTTCCTCGGGCGGGTCACGGTCATGCCGCAAAGTGATGTTCGGACAAGCCCTTAGGTAGAGGGGTTAGGAGCCTTGTCGATCGTGCGTGACGGAACATTCAGTCGGAAGTCGCTGCTGGCGTTGCTGGTCCTTGCACCTGGCCTTGCCGGCTGCTCGGGCGCGTCCGACATCTTTTCGCGTGACGCGGATTGGTTCTCGCGCCCTGGACGGGTGTTCATCCGCAACATCTCGATCGAATCGCCGCCGCTGACGCCGGACAAACCGGTGACCAACGACGATCTCGTCAGCGCCGACGGAAGCTGTCCCGGCATGGCGCCGCGAGCGGGTGCCACCGACGCGAACGCGCAGGCTGGCGGTGCGCCACCGCCGCAGCCGACCGGCGGCAGTGTCGCACTCGGCCACACTGAATGCGACGTCGTGCGCGGCATCGGCGCCCCCGACAGCGTCAACCTGTCCAGCGGGCCGGGCGGCGAGCGCGTCGCGGTCGTGACCTGGTCGCGCGGCGCGCGCGCCGGTATCTATACGTTCTCCTCAGGACGCCTGACGTCGGTCGAGCGCGGCCCGGATGCTGCGCCGGAGCCGAAGCCCGCGAAACCGAAGAAGAAAAAGGCTGCGCACGGTTAGGGCATTTTCGCCGCAGCGACAGCTCGATGCCTGCAGGCGCGGGCATGACACCGGAGGGAATGAGAGCCCAGGCTCCCTCCACACGTCGTCCCTGCTTTCTCAGGAATGACGCCGAATTTGCGGCTCTGCCCGGCGGATCAAATCTAGTTCGCGGCTTCGTCGAGTTCGGCGCTCGCTTCCAGCCATTCTTCCTCGGCGCGCTGCAGCGCGCTCTCGGCGCCGGCGCGCGCCTTGGTCAGCTGTGCCGCCTGCTTGGGATCGCGCGTGAAAATATCGGGCAGCACGAGCGCGGTATCGATCTTGGCGATGATGCCGTTGATGCGCTCGATCTCGCTCTCCGCTTGCGCGACCCGCTGCCTCGGTGAAGCGCGCTTCTCATTGCGGTTGCGTTCCGGCTTTGCGGGCTCCTTGACGCGCTCGCGCGAGGCCGGCCGTCCGTCATTGGCCGACAGGATCATGCGACGATACTCGTCGAGATCGCCGTCATATGCCGTCACGGTCTGGTTCGCGACGACCCACAATCGGTCGGCGCAGGCCTCGATCAGATAACGATCGTGCGAGACCATCATGATGGCGCCGGGGAATTCATTGATCGCCTCCGCCAGCGCCGCGCGGCTGTCGATGTCGAGATGGTTGGTCGGCTCGTCCAGGATGATCATGTTGGGGGCGTAGAACGTCGCAAGCCCAAGCAGCAGGCGCGCCTTCTCGCCACCCGACAGGCTCTTCACCAGCGTGTCGCCGGCCTTGCCGGAGAAGCCGATCGCGCCGACGCGGCCGCGGACCTTGCTCTCCGGCGCCTCGGGCATCAGCTTGCGGATGTGATCGTAGGGCGAGCCGTCGAGGTTGAGCTCGTCGACCTGGTGCTGGGCGAAATAGCCGACCGACAGTTTGTCCGCCCGCGTGATCCTGCCCGCGAATGGTGCGAGCTTGCCCGCCAGCAGCTTGACCAGCGTCGACTTGCCGTTGCCGTTGGCCCCGAGCAGCGCGATGCGGTCGTCGGTGTCGACGCGCAGCGTCACGCGATTGAGCACGGGCTTGCCTGGCTCGTAGCCGACCGAGACGTCATCGACCGCGATGATCGGCGGCGACAGCAGTTTCTCCGGTACCGGAAAGGAGATCTCGCGAACGTCCTGGGTCACCAGCGCGGTGATCGGCTTCATCCGCTCCAGCATCTTGACGCGCGACTGCGCCTGCCGCGCCTTGGACGCCTTGGCCTTGAAGCGGTCGACGAAGTCCTGCAGGCGCTTGCGCTCATCGGCCTGCCGCTTGGCGTGCTTGGCGTCGAGCAATTCGCGCGCGGCGCGCTGGTCCTCGAATGAGGAATAGGTGCCCTTGTAGAGCGTGAGCTTGCCGCGATCGAGGTGCAGGATCTGATCGACCGATGTGTCGAGGAGATCGCGGTCGTGGCTGATCACGATCACCGTGCGCGGGTAGTTGGCGAGGTGGTTCTCGAGCCACAACGTGCCCTCGAGATCGAGATAGTTGGTCGGTTCGTCCAGCAACAGGAGGTCGGGCGCGGAGAACAGCGTCGCCGCCAGCGCCACGCGCATGCGCCAGCCGCCGGAGAATTCCGCGCAGGGCCGCGCCTGGTCCGATGTCGAGAAGCCGAGGCCGGAGAGGATCGCCGCGGCGCGGGCCGGGGCGGAGTGGGCGTCGATATCGACCAGCCGGGTCTGGATCTCGGCGATCCGATGCGGGTCGTGCGCAGTCTCGGCCTCGCGCAGCAGCGCGTCGCGCTCGAGGTCGGCCTTCAGCACGACGTTGATCAGGCTTTCGGGCCCGTCGGGTGCTTCCTGCGCGAGGCTGCCGATCCGCCAGCGCGGCGGAAGCGTGATGCTGCCGCTCTCGGTCGGGAGCTCGCCCCGGATGGCATGAAACAGCGTCGACTTGCCGACGCCGTTACGGCCGACAAATCCGACGCGTGCGCCGGGCACGATTTGCACGGAACTGTGATCAATCAACAGCCGCCCGGCGATCCGGACTGAAATGTCAGTGATGGAGAGCATGCAGCGTTGTCACCGGACCCGCTGCCAAACGCAACCCGTCTGTCCGTAAAATCTCTCCTGAATAGGGCCGCTGGTGAACCCATATTATCTAATGGCGCTCGTTGTCCCGGCGTTGCATTTCGTCGAGGAGCTGCTGCAGGCGGGACGAAAGTGCGGGTTCTGGGCGTATGCTTTGCTGGAGCCGCTCCCCTACGGCATCGCAGATGTAACGGCAGGTCTTGCGATCAATCTGATCGGGATCGTTCTCGGTCTGGGTCATTGTCATGGCTCTTGGTATGTCTCTTGGCGAGTTCCACCTCGCGTATTTCGTAAGTTCTTGCCATGACAAGTCGCGACCCCCGAATTTGGTTTCCCCTCCGCCTTGCTCTCGCCTTGAGGTAGTGAGGCGCATCATGCGGCCGGCCGGGTTCCCTGGCGGGCATAAAAAAGCCCCGGCGCAAGGCCGGGGCGAAAGCAAGTCAGGGGAGCAGTCGACAGAACGAATGGATCAGTAGCAGCGGTTGACCAGGCGCCAGCGGGGACCCCACGGGGTCGGCACGACGCGGCGCACGTAGCAACCGCCACCGTAGCCGTATCCATAGCCGCCGTAGTAGGCCGGCCCTCCGACGATAACGCGCGGGCCGCCCCACCAGCCGTGGTGCCATCCACCGTGCCAGCCGCCATGCCAACCACCCCAGGCCGAGGCGGAGGTCGGGGCGAGTGCGGCGGCACCGAGCGAGATTGCGGCAACGGCAGCGAGCGATAATTTGCGTAACATGATCGTCTCCTCGAGGTATGGGCGCGCATGACGCGCCCGCGGTGACATCGTTTCCCGAGACGTCCTGTGAGGCTTGCGGATGGGGGCCAGCAAGGCGTCCGATCGGTGCAGAGCCTAGGCGGGTGCAGCTGAACCGCAGCGGCACGGCGCTGTCAGAATGGGTTCACCTAAGTGAAATCGCGGTAAGTTGGCCTAGCCTGTCTCTGTCCGGAGACCGCCCGGACGACGGCTTTTGTCGTGAAAATCCATCAAAACTAAAGGCGAACGCGTCACAGGGTCGCTTGCCGTTACCCCATCGCGCCGATATAAGCCCCGGCAACTCCCAGCCACCGTTTACAAGGACGAAATCATGGCGATTGAACGCACCTTTTCGATCATCAAGCCCGATGCCACCGAGCGCAACCTGACCGGCGCGGTCAATGCGGTGATCGAGAAGGCCGGTCTGCGGATCGTGGCGCAGAAGCGCATCCGCATGACCCGCGGCCAAGCCGAAACCTTCTATGCAGTCCACAAGGCGCGCCCGTTCTTCGGCGAGCTGGTCGACTTCATGACCTCCGGCCCGGTGGTGGTCCAGGTGCTGGAAGGCGAGGGCGCCATCCTGAAGTATCGCGACGTGATGGGTGCGACCGATCCGTCGAAGGCCGCCGAAGGCACCATCCGCAAGCTCTATGCGAAGTCGATCGGCGAGAATTCGGTGCACGGTTCGGATGCGCCGGAGACCGCGGTAATCGAGATCGCGCAGTTCTTCGCCGGCAACGAGATCGTCGGCTGACGCCGCGCAACTGAAAGTGACGCGGTCTCCTGGGGAGACCGTGTCGACATGGACTGGGAGCGGCGGACCACCGCCGCCAGGGGCGGCCGCAAGGCCGAATAGGACTCGCTGTGGACTGGCTGTGGCAGATCTTTGATCCGGCGTACATCGGCGCGTTCTTCACCGAGTTCAAGAACGAGATGGCGACCCCGACCTTCTGGGTCGCCGTCGGCAAGATCATCTGGATCAACGTCCTGCTGTCGGGCGACAACGCGCTGGTGATCGCGCTCGCCTGCCGCGGACTCGCGCCGCGCCAGCGCCTGTGGGGCATGATTCTCGGCGCCGCCGCGGCGGTGCTGCTGCGT
This sequence comes from Bradyrhizobium sp. USDA3010, assembly GCF_056429065.1. NCBI lineage: Bacteria > Pseudomonadati > Pseudomonadota > Alphaproteobacteria > Hyphomicrobiales > Nitrobacteraceae > Bradyrhizobium > Bradyrhizobium sp. USDA3010. Next base: position 228,617 of record NZ_JBWJZD010000009.1, on the reverse strand, counting down.
GTCATCTTCACCGGCATCGTCGCCAGCCTGATGGCGCTTCCATATCTGAAGCTGGTCGGCGGACTGGCGCTGATCGTGATCGCCGCGAAGCTCCTGGTGCCAGAGCAGGAGGACGATGACAACGTGCACGCGGCCTCGCATCTGTGGGCCGCGGTTCAGATCGTCGTCGTCGCCGACATCGTGATGAGCCTCGACAATGTGATCGCGGTCGCCGCTGCCGCCAATGGCAGCGTGCCGCTGCTGGTGCTCGGACTTGCGATCAGCGTTCCCCTGATCGTTGCCGGCGCGGCGCTGATCATGGCGCTGCTCTCCAAGCTGCCGATCCTGGTCTGGGCCGGCGCCGCGCTGCTCGGCTGGATCGCGGGCGACGTCATCGCGACCGATCCGGCCGTGCATCCCAAGCTGGATGCGCTGTTCGCCGGACCGCTCGGTGCCAGGCTCGATTCCTGGCTGACCTCGGTCGGCATGTCGCCGCAATTCGCCCATGGCGGCAACGGCGGCGAGATCACGCTCGCCATGCTCGGCATTGTCGTGGTGCTCCTCATCGGATCGATCTGGCGCCGTCACGCGCTCCGGAAAGCCAAGCACGCCGCCAAGGCGGCGTGAGGTCCCGTAGCGTTTTCGAGCGAAGTGGACGCCGGTTCGCGTGAAGAAAACGGCTCAAAGCTGGAGGGCTGGACGTCGTCGGTTCTGACTGAAATCAGAACCGGACGACGTCTAGCGCCGCACGATCGAGCCGGCGCGGCCGAGCAGCCGCGCCAACTGCTTGAAGCGGCTGCCGACGCGGTCGGCCACCAGATCCACCATCCGGTGCTCGAACACCAGCATCAGCTTGCGGCCCTGGGTGCGGAAATGCGTCGCCGGCAGCACGCCGGTGCGCGCCGCCGTGATCAGATGCGCGACGCGGAACGCGGCACCGAGCACGCGCGCGCGCTCGTCCATCGCCGGCGTCACCAGCGCGCGGATCTGCGGCGGCGGCTCGTTCTCCTCGCTGAGGCCGGCGTAGCGATAGAACACCGACAGCGCGACGAAGGCGCGGCCCTGATGCGTGATCGAGCCGAAATTGCCGTTCATGATCAGGCTGAGGGTTTCCTCGCCGCGATGATCGGGATGCACGCGCCAGCCGATATCGGAGAGCAGGCAGGCGACGTGACGCAGCCTGCGGTCTTCCTCGGTCTCGCGCAGCCTGACGACGCGCACCAGCCGGTCGGTCCAGGCGGTCAGCTCCTGGGCGTGGCGGGCCGAGCGCGACAGCAATTGGTTGAGGTTCTGCGCGGCGCAGACCAGCCCGTCCTTGGCGCGCTCGGCCTGCGGCAGCATCTCGTAGAGCAAGCCCTCGCGCACGCCGAAGGTCGAGAACACGATGGTCTTCGGCTGGGCCACACGGATGATGTATTCGAGCACGAGCGCGGCGTAGGCCAATAGCGGCCGCCGCGCATCTGCGACGGATTCGATATTGGCCAGCATGTTGGTGGCCGCCAGCCGCCGCAGCCGCTGTGCGAAGTCGAGGGCGTCCGCCGCCGGAATGGAATAGCCGTGCATCACCTTGAGCGGGTAGCCGCTCTGGATGATGTGGATGCGCGCCAGCGCGCGCCAGGTGCCGCCGACCGCGTAGAAGGTACGGCCACGGCCGGTCTTGAGCTGGGCGACGCCGAGCAGTTCGTTCTTGACGATGCGTTCGGCGCGCTTGAGCGATTTGTTCGAGAGGTCCTGCAGCGCAAGGCTGCCGAGCGGCAGCGTCACGCCGCTGCGCACGCGGTTGCCCTTGACGTCGATCAGTTCGAGCGAGCCGCCGCCGAGATCGCCGACGATGCCGTTCGGATTGTGCACGCCCGAGACGACGCCGAGCGCGGACAGCTTCGCTTCACGCGGTCCGGTCAGAATCTCGATCTTGGCGCCGCAGATGCGCTCGGCCTTGGCGATGAAGTCCGGACCGTTCTTGGCGTCGCGGCAGGCCGCGGTCGCGATCGCGTAGACGCGGCCGACCTGCTGGATCCGGCACAGCGCGCGAAAGCGGCGCAGCGCGGTGAGCGCCTTGTTGACCGCATCGGTTGCGAGCAGGCCGGTGCTCTGCACCTCGCGTCCGAGCCCGCACAGCGCCTTCTCGTTGAAGATGGTGACGAGGCTGCGCGCCATCGCCTCGTAAACCACGAGACGAACCGAGTTCGAGCCGATATCGATCACAGCGACGCTGGAAGCGCGCTTCCGCGGCCGCTTCACCGTAAGGCCCCCTTAAGACGATGGCTACTGACGCTCGTTACGACGCGTGAGACGGCGCGGTGAAGATTCCTTGAGAGACTTACCACGGCCGGACAGACTCGGATTTGTCATGAAATAGTCATGCAGATTGAAGGGCTCTTCGCCTTTCGCGGCCTTCATACGCGTTGAGGACCCATCCGGCAACAATTGCCAGCTCTGCTCGGTGTCCTTCAGGTTCGCGACCATGATCTGTTCGAGAACCTGCTGATGCACCGTGGGATTTTGCAGCGGACAGAGCACCTCGACGCGGCGGTCGAGGTTCCGCGGCATCATGTCGGCGGACGAGATATACACAGCAGCTTTTGCGCTCGGCAGGCCCTGGCCCATGCCGAAGCAATAGATCCGGCCGTGTTCCAGGAATCGGCCGATCACCGATTTGACGCGGATGTTCTCCGACAATCCGGGCAGCCCGGGCCGCAGGCAGCAGATGCCGCGCACCACGAGCTCGATCGAGACGCCGGCCTGCGAGGCCTCGTACAGCGCGTCGATGATGTCGGGATCGACGAGCGCGTTCATCTTCATCCAGATCGCGCCGTGCCGGCCATGCTTGACGTGGGCGATCTCGCCGTGGATGTGCTCGATGATCCGCTTGCGCAATGTCAGCGGCGACACCGCCATCTTCTCGATGTCGCTCGGCTCGGCATAACCGGTGATGTAGTTGAACACCCGCGCGACGTCGCGGCCGATGATCGGGTCCGACGTAAAGTAGGAGACGTCGGTGTAGATGCGGGCGGTGACCGGATGATAGTTGCCGGTGCCGGTGTGCACATAGGTCGTCAGATTGCCGCCCTCGCGGCGCACCACCATCGACAGCTTTGCGTGGGTCTTCAGCTCGATGAAGCCGTAGACGACCTGCACGCCGGCGCGTTCGAGGTCGCGCGCCCAGCGGATATTGGCCTCCTCGTCGAAGCGCGCCTTTAATTCGATCAGCGCGGTCACCGACTTGCCGGCTTCGGCGGCATCCGCCAGCGCGCGCACGATCGGCGAGTTGTTCGAGGTGCGATAGAGCGTCTGCTTGATCGCGACGACGTCGGGATCACGCGCCGCCTGTTGCAGGAACTGGACGACGACGTCGAAGGATTCGTAGGGGTGATGGACCACCAGATCCTTCTGGCGGATGGCGGCGAAGATATCGCCGCCATGGTCGCGCACGCGTTCAGGATGGCGCGGCACGTAGGGCGGGAATTCGAGGTCGGGGCGATTGAGGCGGGTGAGCTGCGACAGTTCGTTCATCGCGAGCACGCCGTCGACCAGGATCACTTCATCGTCCGCGGCCGATAACGCGTGCTGCACGAAGACGCGCAGCTCTTCGGGCATCGTGGCCTCGATCTCGAGCCGGATCACCGACCCGCGCCGGCGGCGCTTGAGCGCGGTCTCGAACAGGCGAACGAGGTCTTCGGCCTCTTCCTCGATTTCGAGTTCGGAGTCCCTGATGATGCGGAACGCGCCCTGGCCCTTGACGGTGTAGCCGGGGAACAGGCGGCCGATGAACAGACCGGTGGCCTGCTCGAGCGTGATCAGCCGCGCCGGCGCGCCCTCCTTGGTCGAGGGAATGCGGATGAAGCGGTCGATCTTGCCGGGCATGCGGATCAGCGCGTTCATCGCCTTGCCGTCGGAGACCCGCGACAATTGCAGAGCGACCGTGAAGCCGAGGTTCGGGATGAACGGGAACGGATGCGCCGGGTCGATCGCAAGCGGCGTCAGCAGCGGGAAGATGTTGTGGAGGAAGTGATCCTCGATCCAGGTGCGTTCGGATTTGGTGACGTCGCGGCCGTCGACCAGCTGGATGCCGACCTTGGACAGGAGCTCGCGCAGGTCGCTCCAGATCGCCTGCTGGTCGGAGGCGAGCTGCGACACGGTCTTGTTGATCATCACGAGCTGCTCGGCCGGCAGCAGGCCGTCCGGGCTGCGCTCGGCAATACCCTCGCGGACCTGGGCCTTGATGCCGGCGACGCGGACCATGAAGAACTCGTCGAGGTTATTCGCCGAAATCGACAGGAAGCGGACCCGCTCCAGCAGGGGATGGCCGAGATTGACTGATTCCTCGAGCACCCGGCGGTTGAAGTGCAGCCAGGACAGCTCCCGGTTGATGAATCGCTCAGGGCTGCTCGCGATCGCCGGGACGGGCGGGAGTTCCGCCTCTTTCTCTTTGATTTCAGGTGCTTGTGCCGTGTCCATCAAGTGCTGGTCCAATTCGGGGCAGGGGGCCGGAGCGGTCTAGCCGAGGGCCGCACAGAACATGTGATATTGCGATGACGTTTCGATGACATTGATGTTCCGTTGGCCTGCGCCGTCAAGCCGCGGGGACGGTCAGGCATCGCGCAGCAGCTCCGCCGCCAACGCCCGGGTCACCGGCCGGCCCAGCCGCAGCGCCTCGGTGTCGAGCAGCTCGACCGCCTGGCGGACGGCGGTATAGGACCGCTCGATCCGGTTGGTCAGGTAGCTGACGAGCGGCTCGTCCACGCTCATCTGGCGGTCGGCGCAGAACTTGACGATCAGGCCACGGAACAGCTGGTCGTCGGGCGGCAGCAGCGTCACCGTCGGTACCGCGCGGAGCCGCGAGCGCAGATCGCGCAGCTCGATCTCGAACGCCGACGGCGGCACGCGCGCGGTGATCAGGACGAAGGCATCGTCCTGGCGCGCGAGATTCATCAGATGGAACATCGCGCGCTCATCGAAATCCGACGGCCTGAGGTCCTCGACCACCAGCGCGCCGGTCGCAAGTGCCGTCGGCACCGTGTCGGTGGTCAGGGCATGCGCCACGGTCGAGCGCGCGCCGGCGATCTCGGCCCAGATCGCGGCGAGGTGGCTTTTGCCGGAGCCTTCGGGCCCCACCAGCAGCATGATTCGGTTGGGCCAGTCGGGCCAGCCGTCGATCAGCGCCAGCGCAGCCTCATTGGCGGGCCCCTCGAGGAAATCGTCGCGGGTCAGCTTCTCCTCGTGCGGCAGGGCCAAGGCCAATTGACGAGGTTGAACGCTACCGGCCACGCAAATCTCCAAACCACATTATTTTAGCATGATCCCTGCGCAAACGCTTCGCGTTTGTCGCGGGAAAGCCGGTTTCCACTTTTCCGGATCGTGCGCTACCGAGCCTCGATCGTGCTCATGTGCCGCACCCACTCCACGAGATAGAGGGACACCGAACCCAAAGTAAAGATCGTGACCAGACCCATCAGGATCAGGTCGTAAGGGTGCGGCTGAAACCCGAAGCCGAGCGAGGCGAGCACCAGGGCCGCGAACGCGACCTGTGCCACCGTGTTCAGCTTCGACACCATCAACGGCTTCATCTCGACCGGCTTGTCGAACAACCATGACACAATCACGGCGGAGACGATCATGATGTCGCGCGACACCACGAGAATCACGATCCAGCGCGGCACCGCGCCCCAGATTCCGAGCGCGACATAGATCGACACCAGCAGCGCCTTGTCGGCGAGCGGGTCGAGCAGGGCGCCGAGCTCGCTCGCCATGTTGAAGCGCTTGGCGAGGAAACCGTCGACCGCATCCGAGACGCCGGCGATCACGAAGATCGCAAACGCGATCTCCATCTGGCTGGAGACGATGGCCCAGACGATCACCGGCACCAGGATGATGCGGCCGAGGGTGATGATATTCGGAATGCTCAACTTGAATCGCTTCCCGGCTAGAAGCCTGATTTTACTCGATATCCGGCTCTTTTGCGCGGCGGCCGGGTGTTATCTACATAGTATCGCGGCGGCATTGCCGCGAGCCATTGCGCGGGGGCGGAATTCCTCGTAACCAGCCCCTTATCATCTGGAATTGGGCATGACCGAGCGCAAAAACGGGCTCACTTACGCGGATTCGGGTGTCGATATCGACGCCGGCAATCGTCTGGTCGATCTGATCAAGCCGATGGTGCGGGCCACCGCACGGCCCGGCGCGGACGCCGAAATCGGCGGATTCGGCGGGCTGTTCGACCTCAAGGCCGCCGGCTTCAAGGATCCGGTCCTGGTGGCCGCGACCGATGGCGTCGGCACCAAGCTGAAGATCGCGATCGAGACCGGCATCCACAACGGCATCGGCATCGACCTGGTCGCGATGTCGGTCAACGACCTCGTCGTGCAGGGCGCGGAACCGTTGTTCTTCCTCGACTATTTCGCCTGCGGCAAACTCCACCCGGAGGCCACCGCGCAGATCGTCGCTGGCATCGCCGAGGGCTGCCGCGAATCCGGCTGCGCGCTGATCGGCGGCGAGACCGCCGAGATGCCCGGCCTCTACAAGGACGGCGATTACGACCTCGGCGGCTTTGCCGTCGGCGCGGCCGAGCGCGGCACCCTGCTGCCGACGGGGGATATAGCGGCGGGAGACGCCGTGATCGGGCTGGCGTCCTCCGGCGTGCACTCCAACGGCTATTCGCTGGTGCGCAAGATCGTCGAGCAGTCCGGCGTTGGCTATGATGCGCCGGCGCCGTTCGCACCGGTCATGACGCTCGGTGCGGCGCTGCTGACGCCGACCAGGCTCTATGTGAAATCCTGCCTGCGTGCGATCCGCGAGACCGGCGCGGTGAAGGGGCTCGCCCACATCACCGGCGGCGGCTTCACCGACAACATTCCGCGCGTACTGCCGAAGCATCTCGGCGTCGGCATCGATCTGGCGCGGCTGCCGGTGCTGCCGGTGTTCAAATGGCTGGCCGAGCAGGGCGGCATCGCCGAGCTCGAGCTGCTGCGCACCTTCAACTGCGGCATCGGCATGATCGCGATCGTCAAGGCCGATGCGGTCGATGCGGTGACCGAGGCCTTCACCGCCGGCGGCGAGACCGTGACGCTGCTGGGTGAGGTGATCGAGGCCAGTGGCGAGCATCGCGTAGTCTATCACGGTCATCTCGATCTCTCGCGATGAAGCGCCGGGTTGCCATTCTGATCTCCGGCCGCGGCTCCAACATGGCCGCGCTGATCGAGGCTGCGAAGGCTGCGGATTTTCCGGCCGAGATCGTCGCCGTGATCTCCAACCGCGCCAACGCTCCCGGGCTCGAGAAGGCGGCCGCGAGCGGCATTCCGACCGTCGTCATCGAGAGCAAGCCGTTCGGCAAGGACCGCGCGGCATTCGAGGCGGCGCTGCAGCGGGCGCTCGACGACAGCCAAGTCGAGCTGATTTGCCTCGGCGGCTTCATGCGGTTGTTCACCGCCGAATTCGTCCGGCACTGGTACGGGCGGATGCTCAACATCCATCCGTCGCTGCTGCCTTGCTTTCCCGGCCTCGATCCGCACGGCCAGGCCTTGCGGGCGGGGGTCAAGCTGTCCGGCGCGACGGTGCATTTCGTGATCCCGGAGACCGACGCCGGGCCGATCGTCATGCAGGGTGCGGTCACCGTGGCTGACGACGACACGCCGGAGACGCTCGCTGCACGCGTGATCACCATCGAGCATCGCATCTATCCGGAGGCGCTGCGGCTTCTGGCGAGCGGCCGGCTCAAGCTCGAAGGCGACGTCTGCAGGACGCAGGGCAGCGCCGCAACCGACAGCACGCTGATCGCGCCGGCGCCTTAGCGCCCGGTTGCACGAGAGATCCCCGAGAACAATCCCCCGGGTGATGCGGCCGGGGGAGGTGTCAGGATGAATTCCGCCAGCAGCGGCGTTCAGTGAACCTTGAGGTTCTCTGCCGACGCCTTGCCGCGGTTCTCCACCAGCTCGTACTCGACGGTCTGGTTCTCGTTCAATGTGCTGAGACCTGCGCGTTCGACCGCCGAGATGTGGACGAACACGTCCTTGTCGCCGACGGCCGGCTTGATGAACCCGTAACCTTTGGTCGGGTTGAACCATTTGACGGTACCCTTCGGCATCGTCTCTCTCCCAGTCTAGACATAAAAAAGACGCGGCCACGTTTTCCACGTGCCACGCCACAAGCGGGCTTTCCGCTGTCTGTTCAATTCCCGGGTCTCTATATCCAAGGTCTTCAAGTCCGAAGTTTCGCCTCTCGAAGCCTTGGCTATCAACGTCGTGAAACGCACAGTCGAACGGCCGCAATCCGATTGTGAAGGGATTGCAACACGAAATCTGCGCCTTAGCAAGCGCGCTGGTTTCGCGTGACGCAACCTCAGCCTGTGGCGGTCGAACTCGGGCGCGGCGCGTTCGGCCACTGGCCGACGGATCGGAGGTGCGGGAACTTCGCGTGCACCACGCGAACTTCGTGCGCTAACCCCGATCCACCCGCACCACGCGGCCCTTGTCGATCGCAAGCGCGAGCTGGCCGTGCTTGAGCTTGAGCGCCGCTTCGCCGAACAATTCGCGCCGCCAGCCGTGCAGGGCGCCGACTTCGGCCTCATCGCTGGCCGCGATCTGTTCGAGGTCGTCGACGGTGGCGATCACCTTGCTGGCGACGCCGTGGCGCTCGGAGGTCATGCGCAGCAGCACCTTCAACAGCTCGACGGTCGCCGCGCCATTGGAATTGTTTCTCGGTTTTTCCAGCTTGGGGAGCGTGGCCTGGTCGCGGGCCAGCCCGCGCTGCACCGCGGCGATGATATCGGCACCCCATTTCGAGCGCTCGAAACCCTTCGGCAGCGAACGCAGATTGCCGAGCTTCTCCAGCGAGGTCGGCGCATGGGTGGCGATGTCGCCGACCGCATCGTCCTTGAGCACACGCGAGCGCGGCACGTCGCGGCTCTGCGCCTCCTGCTCGCGCCAGGCGGCAACCTCGATCAGCACCGCGAGCTCGCGCGGCTTGCGCACGCGGGTCTTGAGCCGCTCCCAGGCGCGCTCGGGATGGAAGTCGTAGGTCTTCGGCGAGGTCAGGATCTCCATCTCCTCGCTGACCCAATCGCTGCGGTCGCGCTTCCTCAAGTCGGCATCGAGCGCCGCGAACACTTCGCGCAGATGGGTGACGTCGGAGACGGCGTAATGCAGTTGCTCCTCGGTCAGCGGGCGGCGCGACCAGTCGGTGAAGCGATGGGTCTTGTCCGGGCGGTGGCCGGTGACGCGATCGACCAGCTGGTCATAGGCGATGCTGTCGCCATAGCCGAGCACCATGGCCGCGACCTGGGTATCGAAGATCGGATGCGGGATCGTGCCGGAGAGGTGCCAGACGATTTCGATGTCCTGCCGCGCGGCATGAAACACCTTCAGCACGGCCTCGTTCGACATCAGATCGAAGAACGGCTTGAGGTCGATGCCGGGCGCCAGCGCGTCGACCACGACGGCTTCATCCGCGCTGGCCATCTGCACGACGCAGAGCAGGGGATAGTAGGTCGTCTCCCGCAGGAACTCGGTGTCGACGGTGATGACCTTGTGTTTGGCGAGCCGGTCGCAGGCGGCGGCGAGGTCGGGGGTCGTGCTAATCAGATCCATGAACAGTCCATGACGGCTTGACACCACGCGTTCTGCCGAAAGGGCAGCTATGTCAAGGGTCTTGCAGGGATTTTGGCCTTGCGCGGGGTGAGGGACAGGGCATTTTTGAATTGATTGGCCGCGATTCGCGGGCGTTTTCGGCCCGATTGCACTACGAATCCATTCGTCGTCCCGGCGAAAGCAGGGACCGATAACCGCAAGGTCGTGTTGTTGAAGAGGGCTGTGGCCCCAGCGTCGCGCAATAATCACTTTCGGTGGTAATGGGTCCCGGCCCCCGTGCGCAATAGCGCACCAGGCCGGGACGACGCTGAATATGTTGCGCGGCCTGTGAGTCATGCGCCTCTGACCGAATGCGCCGGGTCGGCCCGACCTAAGCGTCCAAGTCGTCACGGGATGCCGCCGGACACACCCCCGCGAGTCGCGATGCTTTGTCAGCCTCCACTCCGCCCGACGAATGCGGCTCACCCGACAAACGTCAAGCACGCGGGTGCGGCACTTGGACGGTGATGTCACGCGGGAGTATATGGATGTCTATGATCTTCGCCTGTTGACCCGGATTTGCTGTCGGCTAACGCATTCCAGCCCGACGCGAATCAAGGCTCCGACGGGTGCAGCTATCGCGATCTCAGAAGCAGCCGAGTGAGGATCGTCCGGATGGAGCTCCACCACGCGCACCAGATCGAGGAAACGATTGAACGCGATGTTCGGCTCGACCTGTTCAGAGGGCTCGGGTTGTGGATGATATTTCTGGATCACATCCCCAATGATGGAGCAATCGGCTGGATTACGCTGCGCAACTACGGCTTCAGCGACGCTGCGGAGTTCTTCGTTTTCATCTCGGGTTACCTTGCCGGTTTCATCTACGGCCCGATCATCGCTTCAGGTTTCCTGCTGTCCGCAGCGAAGCGGCTGTGGACGCGGGCCGCGCATATCTACGTGGCGCATATCATGCTGTTCCTGATCTTCACGGCCCAGGTCGCGAGAACTTCCCGACGGCTCGACAATCCGATGTATGAAAACGAATTCAACGTTTTCAATTTTCTCCAGCATCCGGATATCCTGATCGGGCAGGCGCTCACCCTGCGATACAAGCCCGTGGATCTCGACGTGCTGCCGCTGTTCATTGTCTTGCTGTTCGCGTCCCCACTGGTCATCTGGGCCTTGGTGCGTCGTCCCAATCTCACCTTACTGGCTTCGATCGTTCTCTACGTGCTGGCGCGATGGTTCGATTGGAACATCGCCTCCTATCCGCCGGGCACGGCGTGGTACTTCAATCCATTTTGTTGGCAGTTGCTCTTTGTCTTCGGCCAGTGGTGTGGGGTGGGCGCATTGTCTCAGATCGCCAGACTCATCCAGTCGCGGATCGTCGCGGCGGTAGCGATTGCCTGGCTGATCTTTGCATTCCTGATCGTGATGACGTGGCATTTCCATGCGCTGGAGATGTTCATACCGGGATGGATGATGAAGTTCATCTACCCGATCGACAAAACGGATCTGGATATGTTGCGCTTGACCCACTTCCTCGCGCTCGCGGTCGTTGTCCATGGCCTGATTCCGCGGGACTGGCCGCCGCTGAAATCCCGATCATTGCGTCCGCTGACCTTGTGCGGCGAGCATTCGCTTCCGATCTTTTGCCTCGGGGTCTTGCTTTCGTTCTCCGCCCATTGGGTCTTGACCCAATACAGCGGTGCGGTCATCGCACAGCTCGTGGTGAGCGCGGCCGGAATCGCGATCATGATCGCCGCGGCGTGGCTGTTGCACCGCGCCGACGACATTCCGAATTTGTTCGTCGATGTGACAAATGCAGAGCTTCGACGGAAGATTGGGGAATCGAAATAGATTAATAAGCAACGAGGAGCCGCCGTGATCGCGACGCCGCCGGTGGCTGTTACCAGCGAGCTGTTTCAAATCGCCTCTGATGTCCCGGAGCATCGCCGCGATGTCGTGCTCGACGACATCAACAGCATCATCGACACGAACTGGCTGACTGAAGAAAGATTCTAATCGCGCCAACATTCACCGTTCAAGGCCGACCACGGCATCGTCCTGCTTCACCACGGCGATGCGTGCGATGCGGCGATGACGGCGGAGTTCGGTGATCCGGCGGCGCCGCTGAATTCCGCCTATGCTGGCGGACGCGAAATCCCGTCATCTACGTCTTGGGTCGTGCGCAATGTCGAAGCGTCGTGCCGGCCATTCCGGCCGGGATACACGCGGGCGATCTCGACGAGCTTTGTCTCAGCCTGGCTGCAACCCTGTACCCTCGTCAGGTCATCGAGAAAGGCGACGATGGCGATGCGCGGCGCCTATGGCGAGCTTCGCTATCGCGATGAGCCGACGCCGATGCCGTGTTTTGCGCCGGATGGGCGAGCAATCGCTGGTCGCGACGCAATCAGTGATTGGCGATTTGCCCGGCTTCGACCGGGGCGGCGATGTGGCCCGGATCGATCCGCGCGTCGCGAATGCGCGACGGCCATCCGTGGCGCGAGGCCAGCATCGTGAGCCTGTCCCTGACGAGATCATGCGCCGGGCCTTCGAGGAAGCGCCAGACGAACCATGCCAGCGTCGCCATGCTTGCCACCACGAGCACGGTCGAAAGCGCGCCCGGCGTTGGCGTCATCAGGAGCAGGAGCACGTAGCCGAGCTGCAGGTGCAGCAGATAGAGCGGATAGGTGATGCCGCCCACGGCCCTGACCAGGCTGTCCGGCAGCGGCACCGACTTGATCCGCGTGGCGGCGAACACGACGCCGAGCGAGACGACGCAGATCACGGTGACGACGCGCGGATCGAAGCTGCCATGGGTGTGGACGCCGAGCCGTTCCAGCTTGTGCACGGCCTGGAACGTCGCGGTGCCCATCGCCAGCGTCAGCAGGCTGTAGAGCCTGGTGTCGCGCCGTCCGCGGTAATGCTCATAGATCAGGAGCCCGACGGCGAAGAAGCCGCTGTCGTCGGCCATGAACAGCTTCTCGAACAGCGGAACGTCCAGCGTCAGCTCGTTGGCGAAGGTGATGGCGATCCACGCCAGGATGATGGTGTCGATCTTCCGCGGGAAAATGCCCCAGGCCAGAAACAGCGCGACCCAGACGTAAAACACGACCTCGATCACCAGCGACCAGTAGGCATCGTCCATGTAGGGCTGACCGAGCATCGGCGCCGCGATGAACAGATTTGCCAGCCATTGCTCCCACGTCACGTGGAAATACGCCTGGCCGAGCAGCAGCGTGGTGAGGAAGGTCAGCGTCATGCAGATGACGAAGGTCGGATAGATCCGGCTGAAGCGGGCGATCGCGAAACCGACCGGCGTGCGGCCTTCGGCCGAATAGGCAATGACGAAGCCGCTGATGGCGAAGAACACGGGGACGCCGAGGAAGCCGTATTGGGCGACCGGGGCGAGGTACGGCATCGCCACCTTTTGAACGCCGTGCGATGCGGTGCCCCAGAAGCCGTAATGGTACAGGATCACGGCCCCGACCGCGGCGAGCCGCAGCAGGTCCAGCACGGGAACCCGGGTCGGATCCGGTTGTTTGGCTAGGCTCGGCATACGCGCCCAATCATGGCGGCGAGGCATGAAGGCGTTGTTAATCCGGCCGGCCGAACGCCTGAGCGGCTGTTCACGATTGCAAGAGGCCGGTGGCGATACCGGCCGCCGCGCTGAGGACGACCACCACGAGCGGCGGCGCGCGCCATGCCATGAGCAGGACGAAGCCGGCCAGCGCGATGCCGAAATCGAGCGGACGCTGTACGCTGCTGGTCCAGACCGGATTGTAGAGCGCGGCACCGAGGATGCCGACCACGGCGGCGTTGACGCCACGCATCATCGCCTGTGCCGCGGGCCGTTTGCGGAAACCATCCCAGAACGGCAGCGCCGCGAGCAGGATGAGAATTCCCGGAATGAAGATGCCGACGAGGCCGGTGATCGCGCCCGGCACGCCGCCGATCACGGCGCCGAGATAGGCGGCGAAGGTGAACAGCGGGCCCGGCACGGCCTGCGCGGCGCCGTAGCCGGTCAGGAACGCGTCGTCGCCGATCCAGCCCGGCGTCACCACGGCTTCGCGCAGCAGCGGCAGCACGACATGGCCGCCGCCGAACACCAGCGCGCCGGAGCGGTAGAAGGCCTCGAACGGGCCGAGACCGGGCCATGCGCGGGCGAGGAGCGGCAACCCGACCAGCAGGGCAAGGAACAGGATCAGTGCGCAGAGGCCAACGCGGCGCGACACCGGCATCGCGATGTGCGTGACGCCGTTGACCGGTTGCGCACGGCAGAACCACAACCCGGCGACGGCGCCGAGCACGATGGCGCCGATCTGCGCGATCGACGAGGAGCTCGCGAGGATGACGAGTGCCGCGACCGTCGCAATGGATGCGCGCGCGCGGTCCGGACAAAGCGAGCGCGCCATGCCCCAGACCGCTTGGGCGACGATCGCCACCGCGACGAGCTTGAGGCCATGCACCAGCCCCGCGCCGGCCGGGCCGCTCAATCCGCTGGCGCCGAAGGCAAACAGCACCAGCGCAATCGCCGAGGGCAGCGTGAAGCCGGTCCAGGCCGCCAGCGCGCCCAGATAGCCGGCGCGCATCAGGCCAAGCGAAAAGCCGACCTGGCTGCTCGCAGGCCCCGGCAGGAATTGGCAGAGCGCGACCAGATCCGCATAGGCCTGTTCGTTAAGCCAGCGCCTGCGGGTGACGAACTCGTCGCGGAAATAACCGATATGCGCGATCGGACCGCCGAAGCAGGTCACGCCGAGCTTGAGGAAAATGAACAGCACTTCGAGCGGCGAGTGAGCTGAGCTCGCGGTGGAGGGCGATGTCTGGGGCTGCTGGACGTCGGTGTCGTTCAAGCGTCAATTCCCTGACTTGCGTCCCGCGCCAGGACTCATCAGGGCAAGCATATCTCCATTCGATGGCGTCCAGGCGCGGTATTATCGCGCCAAAATTATTGGGCCAAATGCAAGATAATCCCTGAGGGTAACCACCGAAACGACGGCGGAGACGAGGATGACATTCGAGGTCATCTTGGCCTCATCCGGTAGAGAACGCGCGCATGAAGTGGCGGGTGCCAGTTTCGACTCCGGCGCCTCACTCGTATCCGATGTTCTTAGACGGCCGCCGTGCCGCAGGCATCGCCAGCACGACAAGACACAGCGCGATCATCGCCAGTCCCATGAATTCGAATGCAAATGCGTCCACGGGCCATTCTCCCCCATTAGAAACAATTAGACTTGCTGGGGGAGCGTTGACGCGCTGTTAAGCCTTATGGTTACCGCCGCGAGCCTCCCGGCATGGTGGAGGGTGAGTTAACGCTCACGACGGGCGTCGCGGCACAATGCGTTCGCGCTAGGCCACGAGCTTCGGCAGCGCGGCTGCGAGCGCGTCGACCGCAAGCCGGGCCTTCAGCGGCAGTCGCGGCGTCGGCAGCCACAACGCATGACAATCGTAGGGAAGCTCCCCTTCGTTGCCGAGAACGCGGACCAGCACGCCGCGCTCGAGGCGTTCGCGCACCAGCCAGGAGGGCAGCCACGCCAACCCCATGCCGCGCGCCGCGGCGTCGGCGATGGCCTCGAGATCGTCGAGCTTGAGCCGTCCGGCGGGCCAGACCTCGCGCGGCGGCTGGCCGTCACGCGGGAACAGCCATGGGCGCGCGCGTCCCAGGCGGCGATAGACGATCGCCTGATGATGGCCGAGTTCGTCGAGCGTGCGCGGCTTGCCGTGCGCCTTCAAATAGGCGCGCGAGCCGCACACTACCATGCGCTGGCGCGCGATGCGCCGCGCGATCACGCCGGATTGCTCGTCGAGATCGCCGGTCCTGATCGCAAGGTCGTAGCCGCCGTCCATCAGATCGGTGACCGGATCGCCAAACGAGAGATCGAGCTCCAGGGCAGGATATTTCTGCGCCAGCTTGAGCAGCAGCGGCGCGACGCAATGCCGGCCCAACAGCGCCGGCATCGTGACCTTGAGCCGTCCGCGCGGTTCGGACAGTTGATCGGAAGCGAGCGCGTCGGCGGCTTCCGCCTCGGCGAGCACCGCGCGGCAACGCTCGTAATAGGCTTGGCCGAACTCGGTCAGGCTCTGACGTCGCGTGGTGCGGTGGATCAGGCGGACGCCGAGCCGCTCTTCGAGGAAGCGGACATGCTTGCCGACCATCGGGCCGGACATCTCGAGCGCCTCGGCGGCGGCCGCGAAGGAACCGAGATCGACCGCCCTGAGAAACACGGCCATGCTGGTCAGGCGGTCCATCATTCGAAACCCTAAGTTTTGACTGTTCAGTCTGCGGGATGATTTATCCGCAGAACTGGCCTTGGCATAGCTCATTCAACTCAACTGTTTTGGAGTGTTGCCGATGGCTCGCGTGGTTCGTTTTCATCAACATGGTGGTCCCGAGGTGTTGCGCATCGAGGACGTGGCGATCGCGCCGCCGGCGCCCGGCGAGATCCGGATCCGGATCAAGGCGCTCGGACTGAACCGCGCCGAGGCCCTGATGCGCACGGGGACCTATATCGAGACGCCGGCGCTGCCGTCCGGCCTCGGCCTCGAGGCCGCCGGGCTTGTCGAAGCGATCGGCGAGGGGGTCGGCGGCTTTGCGCTCGGGGATGCCGTCAGCATCGTGCCGCCGATCTCGATGGCGCGCTGGCCGGCCTATGGCGAGCTCGCAACGTTCCCGGCCGCACTCGTCGTCAAGCATCCGCCGGCGCTGGGTTTTCAGGAGGCTGCCGCGGTGTGGATGCAATACCTCACGGCGTATGGCGCCTTGATCGATATTGCGAAGCTTGTCCGTGCGGAGTTCGTCGTCATCACGGCAGCATCGAGCAGCGTCGGGCTCGCCGCGATCCAGATCGCCAACCGTATCGGTGCGATCCCGATCGCGGTGACACGCACGTCAGCCAAGGCGCAGGCCCTGCGCGACGCCGGCGCTGCGCATGTGATCGCGTCCGCGGAGGAAGACCTGCAATCGAGGCTGGAGCGGATCGCAGGGCCGAACGGCGTTCGCGTGGTGCTCGACCCGGTCGGCGGCCCCGTCTTCATGCCGCTGACGTCAGCGATGGCGGATGGCGGCATCCTGATCGAGTATGGCGGGCTCAGCGAGGCGCCGACGCCGTTTCCGCTGTTCACGGTGCTGAGCAAGAGCCTGATCCTGCGCGGCTACCGGGTGCACGAGATTGTCCAGGATCCGGTGCGGCTCGAAGCGGCGAAGGCGTTTATCCTCGACGGGCTTGCCGACGGCGCGCTGAGGCCGATCATCGCGCGGACGTTTGCCTTCGAGGAGATCGTGGAGGCGCACCGGTATCTGGAGTCGAACGTGCAGTTCGGGAAGATCGTGGTGACGGTGTGAGAGTAGGACGGGTAGCGGTGCGTAGGGCGGGTTAGGCGCAAGCCGTAACCCGCCGCGACGCTTGCTCAGCAGTGGCGGATTACGCTTCGCTAATCCGCCCTACAAAGTCACGTCCCGCAGAACGTCTGCGTCACCATCTGCTCGGGCAGCGGAGGATCGGCGTAGGCCGCGAACTGCGGCTGGTCCTCGTACGGCTTCGCCAGCACCGTCAGCAGTTCCTCGAACGGCGCGTAGTCGTCGTTGTTGACGGCGGCCGCAATCACCGCCTCGATGCGGTGGTTGCGCGGGATGAAGGCCGGATTGACGGCCCCCATCGCGGCCTTGCGGTCGGCCGGCGTCTGCTGTTCCAGCGCGAGGCGGGCGCGCCAGCGGCCGGCCCATTCGTCGAACGCTGCGGGATCGGTGAATTGCGCGCGGACGTCGGCGGCGTCGCCGCTCGCTGCCTCGCCGAGATGGCGGAAGGTCAGCGTGAAGTCGGCCGCGTTCCTGGCCATCGCGTCGAGCAGATCCTGGATCAGCGCTTCGTCACCGTCGCGCGCAGTGAACAGGCCGACCTTGGCGCGCAGCCCGGCCTGATAGGCCGCGGTGAACTTCTCCGGAAACTCGCCGAGGATCACTTGCGCCTGTTCGATGGCCTTCTCCTGCTCGCTGTCGAACAGCGGCAGCAGGCATTCGGCGAGCCGGGTCAGATTCCACAAAGCGATGCGTGGCTGGTTGGCATAGGCGTAGCGGCCCATCTCGTCGATCGAGGAGAACACCTGCGCCGGGTTGTAGGCGTCGAGGAAGGCGCACGGGCCGTAGTCGATGGTCTCGCCCGAGATCGAGCTGTTGTCGGTGTTCATGACGCCGTGGATGAAGCCGACCAGCAGCCAGCGCGCGACCAGCGCGGCCTGCCGCGCCACGACGCCGTCGAGCAGCGCGTGATAGGGCTGGCCGGCATCCTTCAGCTCGGGATAGTGCCTCGCGATGACATGGTCGGCCAGCGCACGCACGCCGTCGGTGTCGCCGCGGGCGGCGAAGAACTGGAAGGTGCCGACGCGAATGTGGCTCGCGGCGACGCGGGTCAGGACCGCGCCCGGCAGCGCGGTCTCGCGCATCACGGGCTCTCCGGTGACGACGGCGGCGAGCGAGCGGGTGGTTGGGATGCCCAGCGCGAACATCGCCTCGCTGACGATGTATTCGCGCAGCACCGGACCGAGCGCGGCGCGGCCGTCGCCGCGGCGGGAGAACGGGGTCGGGCCGCTGCCCTTGAGCTGGATGTCGCGGCGGACGCCATCCTTGTCGATGACCTCGCCGAGCAGGATGGCGCGGCCATCGCCGAGCTGGGGCACAAAGTGCCCGAACTGGTGGCCGGCATAGGCCATCGCGATCGGGTCCGCCCCGTCAGGCAGCCGCTTGCCGGCGAGGATTTCGGCGCCCTCCGCCGTCGAGAGCAGGTCCGGATCCAGCCCGAGTTGGACCGCGAGCGGCCGGTTCAGCTTGATCAACCGGGGGGCGGCCACCGGGGTCGGCGCGACGCGGGCGAAAAAGTTCGCCGGCAGCGCCGAATAGGTGTTCTGGAAGGGGAAATGGATGGTCATGTCGGGAAGATAGGCCTGCGGGCCGAATAGGCAAACGATCGGCGCCCACTTGGCGCCGGATCGGCGTAAAATCTGCGGTTTCGGGGCAAAACCGGCCGTTCCCTTGGTTGCCGCACCCGGCCTCGTCGGGTAAACCCTCCGCAACTTCGGACAGAGCATTTTGGCCCTGTCGCGATTCGACCCTCCGACATCAGTTTTGGAACGAATATGCATCGCTACCGGTCACACACATGCGGCGCGCTCCGAGAGAGCGATATCGACCAGACGGCCCGGCTGTCAGGCTGGGTCCACCGTGTCCGAGACCATGGCGGCGTGCTGTTCGTCGATTTGCGCGACCATTACGGCATCACCCAGTGCGTGGCCGATCCGGACTCGCCGGCATTCGCCGAGGTCGAGAAGTTCCGCTCGGAGTGGGTGGTACGGATCGACGGCAAGGTGCGCCGCCGTCCCGCCGGCACCGACAATCCCGAACTGCCGACCGGCCTGATCGAAATCTACATCAAGGAGATCGAGGTGCTTGGCCCGGCGGCCGAGCTGCCGCTGCCGGTGTTCGGCGAGCAGGAATATCCTGAAGACATCAGGCTCAAATACCGCTTCCTCGACCTGCGTCGCGAGAAGCTGCACCAGAACATCATGACCCGCGGCGCGGTGGTCGATTCCATGCGCAAGCGGATGAAGGAGCAGGGGTTCTTCGAATTCCAGACCCCGATCCTGACGGCGTCGTCGCCGGAAGGCGCGCGCGACTTCCTGGTGCCCTCGCGCATTCATCCCGGCAAGTTCTACGCGCTGCCGCAGGCGCCGCAGCAGTACAAGCAGCTCTTGATGATGTCGGGCTTCGACCGCTACTTCCAGATCGCGCCGTGCTTCCGCGACGAGGACCCGCGCGCCGACCGCCTGCCGGGCGAGTTCTACCAGCTCGACGTCGAGATGAGCTTTGTCACCCAGGATGACGTGTTCGCGGCGATGGAGCCCGTCATCACTGGCGTCTTTGAGGATTTTGCCAAGGGCAAGCCGGTCACGAAGAACTGGCCGCGAATTCCGTTCGCGGAAGCGGTGCGCAAATACGGCTCCGACAAGCCTGATTTGCGCAACAAGATCGTGATGCAGGAAGTCTCCGAGCATTTCCGCGGCTCCGGCTTCAAGGTGTTCGCGCGGATGCTGGAAGACCCGAAGAACCAGGTCTGGGCGATCCCCGGCACCGGTGGCGGCTCGCGCGCCTTCTGCGACCGCATGAACTCGTGGGCGCAGGGCGAGGGACAGCCGGGCCTCGGCTACATCATGTGGCGCGAGGGCGGCGAGGGCGCCGGTCCGCTTGCGAACAACATCGGCCACGAACGGACCGCTGCGATCCGCGACCAGCTCGGCCTGAAGGAGGGCGATGCCGCGTTCTTCGTCGCCGGCGATCCCGAGAAGTTCTGGAAGTTCGCAGGTCTCGCGCGCACCAAGCTCGGCGAGGAATTGAACCTGATCGACAAGGACCGGTTCGAGCTCGCCTGGATCGTCGACTTCCCGATGTACGAGTATGACGAGGAGAACAAGAAGGTCGACTTCTCGCACAACCCGTTCTCGATGCCGCAGGGCGGTCTCGACGCGCTGAAGTCGCAGGACCCGCTGACGATCAAGGCGTTCCAGTACGACATCGCCTGCAACGGCTACGAGATCGCCTCCGGCGGCATCCGCAACCACAAGCCGGAAGCGATGGTGAAGGCGTTCGAGATCGCAGGCTATGGCGAGCAGGAGGTCATCGACCGCTTCGGCGGCATGTACCGCGCGTTCCAGTACGGCGCACCGCCGCACGGCGGCATGGCGGCCGGCCTCGACCGCATCGTGATGCTGCTCTGCGGCACCAACAATCTGCGCGAGATATCGCTGTTCCCGATGAACCAGCAGGCGATGGATTTGTTGATGGGCGCGCCGTCGGAAGCCTCGCCGAAGCAGCTCAAGGAGCTGCACATCAAGACCAACCTGCCGGCGAAGAGCTAGGCCGGTCGTCACCTCGCCCCGCAAGCGGACACTTGCGGGCGAGGCGGCACTTGCGCGATTTCGGAATATTGGAAATATACCCCCGAGTTGCCCGACGTGTCAAGTTGCCTGGCCGAGCGCCGACAGCCGCCAGCTCCTTTGCATGGGGTTGTTTTCGATATTTAGCAGTGCGCGGCGGGAGCCGCCGCAAGCGGGCGGCTTCCGGCGCGTAGCCCTAGCCCCCGGATTGCGCTTCGCTCCATCCGGCTACGGCTACGGGATAAAATGGACGCTCACAGTCCCGTCGAGGCTTCGATCTTGAATTGCGCCAGCGCCGATGGCGGGTCGGTCTTGAGCAGCTGCATCAGCTGAAGTGCCGGCGCTTTCGCGCGTGGGGTCAGCTTGATGACCAGCGTCTGTCCCGGCGTCTCGATGAACTGGCTGATGGCGGTCACAAGCGCCGTGACATCGGCACTGCCGCCGCTCACCGCTTCGCCCTGCGCCTTGATGGTGCCGAGGACCGCGTTGCGCGCCTCGTCGCGGCTGACATTCTGGGTGCGCGCGTACTGGGCGATGGCGAGATCGATGACGCCGAGGTCGTGGACGGTCAGCTCGATCGTGCCGGTCTCGATCTGCGCGGCTGCGCCCAGGGATTCCGCGGCGCTGGTCGAAAATGCCTCGCGCGGCACGTTGGCGAGCGAGACCTTCGCCGACGCGTTCAACAGGCCCGCGATGTCGAGCTTCACCGGCTCGAGCGCGAACGAGCGTGACGCCTCGGTCCAGACCGCGCCGAGATCGGCATCGACGGCCATCCGGTCGATCCCGGCGGCGACGAGTGCCTGTTGCCGCGGATCGGCCGCATCCAGCGGCGCCGCCATCTTTGCGACCAGCCGCAGCTTGCTCGGGATCGTTCCGACGAACTGGCCCCAGTCGAGGCTGAGGACGTCGATGTTGACCGGCTTGCCGGTGGCCTTGTAGGGCGAGGTGACACCCTTGATCTCGACACCCTCGATCAGGGGGAACAGCGTGAGCGCCTGCTCGGGCGACGGCTTCTGCGCGGCGAACTGCGCCGAGAGCCGGATGAAGCTGGCGACATCGAGCGACTTCAGCGCGAAACGTCCGACCTTGAAGGGACCGTTCGGGGCATTGCCATCAAGTCCCTCGACCGCAAGCTCGCCGATCTTGCCGTGTTCGAAGTTGAACCGCATCGAGGCAAGCTTGAGCGGGCCTTTCGGAGTCTCGACCGAGAGCCCATGCAGCTCGGCATTTCCGATGCTGGCACCCGAATAGAGGCCCGCGACTTTCTCCAGCAGTTCGCGCGCCTGGGCCGGAGACGGCGGTGGACTGCCCGGCGGCGGGATCATCGCGAGCAGCGCCGGCAGTTGCATCTTTGACGGGTTCACCCTGACGTCGTCGATGGTCATGCCATCGATCCGCATGTTGAGGGGAGGCGTGGTCGTGGTGGTGATCACGTAGGGACCGGCGGAAACGTGCCCCTGAACCCGGTACTCTCGGTCGTCGTTGGCCTTGGCCGGATCGAATATCGCCGCCATCGCGCCGACGTCGATATCGGTCGCGACCATATTTGCAAGATCGCCGGTCGTCTTGATCGCTTTGCCCGCCGCCTGCGAGTTGATGGTGAACGCGACCTTGTCGATCTTGTTGGTGCCGATCTTTCCGTTCTTCATGTTTTCGATGGCAAGGCCCGAATAGGCGAATTCGCCACCGGCGCCGTCGCCGACATGTGCGGCGGCGCTGAAGGTCATCGTTCCGGTCAAGGTGGGCGCGGTCACCGACGATGCGTTGATGCTCGCGAGCTGGGTGAATGCGAACCGGTACAGCTCGAAGATCGAGGACGAGGCCGGAAGCTGGGGCAGGCCGGCCGGACCGGAATAGTCCTTCACGGTGATGCGCGGCGCCTTGTAGGTCAGGGTGGCGATGGTCGGCGTCGGCCCCGCCACGCCGATCTCGACATCATTGAATGCGACATTGTCGGCGGAGATCCGGCCTGCGTCGGTTTGCCCAAGGCCTGTCATGGTAAGGCTGGCAATCCTGACGTTGACCGGGGATTGCGTCCCCGACTCGGTGGCGATGTCCGAAATCGTCAGGGTGCGGCTCTTGGTGTCGAACGCGATCTTGCCGTGGCTCGCCTTGGCGCCGGCGGCACGGATCTGCTCGAAGGCGGCCTCGACGTCGCGCGTGACCCGGCGCTGGGCATAGAAGTCGAAACCGAAATAGCCGCCGGCCGCGACGACTGCGACGGCGAGCAGGCCGAGCAGAATTTTCTTCATTCGGTCAACTCCGGATCATCAAGGGAAAAAAATTGCCAATCGGCGGTCGGAAGGTGCAGCATCGATGAATCGGCCCGCCCGGGCCTGTTGACGAGGATAGTATCCGATGTTGCATCCAAGCGGCGGGACATGCTTCACATCCGGCTCGATTTGCCGGACAACTGACTTTTGCCTGGATTAGCACAGAAACAAGAAATTTGGGCCGGAAACGCGGGAAGCACGCATGTCGTCATCGTCTGAAGAACTCCATAATGCCGCGCTCGCCTATCACCGGCTGCCGCGGCCGGGCAAGCTCGAGATCCAGGCGATCAAGCCGCTCGCCAACCAGCGCGACCTGGCGCTGGCCTATTCGCCGGGTGTGGCCGCCGCCTGCACCGAGATCGCCAAGAACCCGGCCGAGGCGGCGACGCTGACCGCTCGCGCCAATCTGGTGGCCGTGGTCTCGAACGGCACCGCGGTGCTCGGGCTCGGCAATATCGGCCCGCTGGCATCCAAGCCCGTCATGGAAGGCAAGGCGGTGCTGTTCAAGAAATTCGCCGGCATCGACGTGTTCGACATCGAGATCAACGCCAATACGATCGAGCGCGTGGTCGAGACCGTCGCGGCGCTGGAGCCGACCTTCGGCGGCATCAATCTGGAGGACATCCGCGGGCCGGAGTGCTTCGAGATCGAGACGCAGCTCAAGGAGCGCATGAAGATCCCGGTGTTTCACGACGATCAGCATGGCACCGCCATCATCGTTGCGGCCGCGATCGTCAACGGGCTGCTGCTGAACGGCAAGCAACTGTCGGACGTGAAGATCGTCTGCTCGGGCGCGGGCGCGGCTGCGATCGCGACGCTCAATCTGCTGGTCTCGATGGGGGCGCAGCGCAAGAACATCTTCGTCTGCGACATCGACGGTGTGGTCTATGAGGGCCGCAACACCACGATGGACCGCTGGAAGGCGGTCTACACCCAGAAGACCGACGCGCGCGTGCTCGCCGACGTCGTTCCGGGCGCGGACATCTTCATCGGGCTGTCGGCGCCGGGCGTGCTGAAGCCTGAGATGGTCAAGCAGATGGCCGACAAGCCGCTGGTGATGGCGCTTGCCAATCCGGTGCCGGAGATCATGCCGGAAGAGGCGCGCGCGGCGCGTCCCGACGCGATGATCTGCACCGGCCGGTCGGACTATCCGAACCAGGTCAACAACGTGCTGTGCTTCCCCTTCATCTTCCGCGGCGCGCTCGACGTCGGCGCCACCGCGATCAACGAGGCGATGAAGCACGCCGCGGTCGATGCGATCGCGCAGCTTGCGCGCGATCCGCCGTCGGATGCGGTGGCCCATGGTTTCGACACCGGCGAGACGCAGGGGTTCGGTCCGGGCTCGCTGATCCCGAGCCCATTCGATCCGCGCCTGATCCTGCGCATCGCACCGGCCGTGGCCAGGGCCGCGATCGAGTCCGGCGTCGCGACCCGGCCGATCACCAATTTCGACGAATATGCGGCCAACCTCGAACGCTTCGCGTTCCGCTCCGGCCTCACCATGAAGCCGGTGTTTGCCAAGGCGAAGACCCAGCCGGTGCGCGTGATCTACGCGGAGGGCGAGGACGAGCGCGTGCTGCGCGCGACCCAGGTGGTGCTCGAGGAAAAGCTGGCGCGGCCGATCCTGGTCGGCCGTCCGTCCGTGGTCGAGACCAGGATCAAGCGCTTCGGCCTGTCGATCAAGGCCGGCCGCGATTTCGACCTGGTCAATCCCGAGGACGATCCGCGCTACCGTTCCTACGTGCAGTCCTACATCGACGTCGCCGGGCGTCGCGGCGTGACGCCGGAGGCCGCGCGAACGGTGGTCCGCACCAACAATACAGTGATCGCGGCGCTGGCGGTGTCGCGCGGTGAGGCCGACGCGATGCTGTGCGGCGTCGAGGGCCGCTACATGAGCCATCTGCGCCATGTCCGCGAGATCATCGGCTTCCTGCCGGGGGTCAGCGACTATGCCGCGCTGGCGCTGATGATCACCTCCACCGGCGCCCATTTCCTCGCCGACACCCAGGTGCGGCCGAATCCGAGCGCGGAGGAACTGGCGGAAGTCGCATCGCTCGCGGCGATCCACGTTCAGCGCTTCGCCTTCAAGCCGAAGGTCGCCTTCGTGTCACATTCCGACTTCGGCAGCTATGATACGGACTCCTCGCGCAAGATGCGGCGGGCCACCCAGCTCTTGAAGGACAAGCATCCGGAAATCGAGGCCGACGGCGAAATGCAGGGCGACACCGCGCTGTCGGCGGTTGCGCGCAAGCTCGTCCTGCCGCAGTCGCGGCTGGAAGGCGAGGCCAACATCCTGATCATGCCGAACCTCGACGCCGCCAACATCGCCTACCAGATGATCAAGTCGCTGGCCAACGCGTTGCCGGTGGGGCCGATCCTGATCGGTCCGGCCCGTCCGGCGCACATCCTCACTCCCGGCGTGACGGCGCGCGGCATCCTCAACATGACCGCGGTGGCCGCGGTCGAGGCCCAGGAGCGCGCCGGCCGCGCGCAGCCGACGCTGTTCGGCTGAGCAAGAGTTGCTTTCAGCATGATCTCCGCGCAAACACATGGCGTTTGTCGCGGGGCAAAACCGCTAGGCACTTTTCCGGATCATGCTCGAGACGGATTCGATTTGATCGAAGCAGGCGGGGCGGCCATACTCGCTCCGCCTGCTTCGTCCGATTTCTGCCATCCAGTGAGGCCGACCCATGCCAGCGTTCATCACCTTCGGGCGCATTCTGTTTGCCGTGCTGTTCCTCTATTCGGGGGCGAGCAAGCTGTTCGGCATCCAGGCGACGGCGGATTTGCTCACGGCCAAGGTGACGATCCCGGCCATCGTCGCACCTTACACGCAGCAGATCGAAACCTTCGTCGGCATGCCGTTCATGCAACTGCTGGCGATCACGGTCGGCGGCTTCGAGATCATCGCGGGGCTGATGATCGCGGTGAACGTGCTGGCAAGGTTCTTCGCGATCCTGCTGATCATCTTCGTGTGCTTCACGACCTTCTATTTCCATGATTTCTGGAATCAGCCGGCGCCCGACAACGCCAAGACCCTGATCGACGCGCTGAAGAACCTGTCGCTGATCGGCGCGCTGTTCATCATCGCCGGCTACGGCCGCGGCCCGCGCCGCGACGACCCGGCGTATGGGGACGTGTAGAGCGCTAAGTAGCTGCGCAGGACGGATTAGCGAAGCGTAATCCGCCAACCTGGGCGTCGGGCAAGAGGAGCCGGCGGGTTGCGCCTTCGGCTAACCCGCCAATCTCAACCCACCCGCCGCCATGGCGTCACGCTGACGTCCTGCGCGGCGTCGATCAGTTGCGGCGCACCGGCGTGAAGGCCGTGCGCCGACAGCACCTGCTGCGGGGTGCGGGTAGGGACGCCGGGAAAGCACGGCTCGCCGTCGGGGATGTGCACCTTCGGTGCGACCGAGAGCCAAAACGTGTCGTAGCGGTCCATGAACATGCCGAATACGCCGGGGCCGCCGATGATCGCGACCATGCCCGAGGTCACGCCGGCCTCGCGGCTCGCGGTCTCGAACGGGCAGCCGGCGGGATTCCACAACAGCGCCTTCGGATTGTCAGGATCGGGTGCGACGGCCGCGACCTTGCCAGTCACGATCAGGCGGCGCCGTTTCGGCGCGTTCGGCTGCTCTTCTTGGGAGTGGCGGCCATGGACGACGAGGTCGGCGCGGTCGAGCGCTGCGGTAAAGAACCGCTTGTCGCCCTCGACCTTGAGATCGTCAGGCATCACGTTGTGCGCGTTCGCCAGCCGGCCGTCGGCCGAGACGATGACAAAGCCCTCAATACGCAACGCTGGCACAGAAGCGATCGCCGGCGCGGCTACTGATCGACGGTGGTGACGACGCTGTTCACCGGCCGCGAGCTCACGGTCGGCAGCTTGACGTCCTTGGCGAGTTCCTGCTCGTATTGCGGCAGCACGGTCGCGGGGAATTTGGCGCGCATCGCCACCACCTTGTAGCCGCCGGCCTTGAGCTGCGTCAGCAGCGTCGGCAGGGCTTCCGCGGTGTGCTTCTGGAAGTCGTGCATCAGGATGATGCCCTTGCCGAGCTTGGCGAGCTTCTTCATCACGGTGTCGATCACCTGTTGCGAGTTCTTCGACTTGAAGTCGAAGGAGTCGAGGTCGCAGGAGAAGATCGCGATGTTGCGGTTGCCGAGATAGGTGACCATCTCCGGCGGATGCTGCAGCGCCGGGAAGCGGAAGAACGGCGAGGGTGACGTCTCGAGCGCCCACTTGACCGCAGCCAGGCCGCGCTCGATCTCGTCCTTCTTCTGATCCTCGGTCAGCTTCTTGTTGTTCAGATTCTCGTGCGACCAGGTGTGCGAGCCGACGGTGTGGCCGGCGGCATAGACCTGCCGCAGGATCTCCGGGTGATAGGTGGCGTGCTTGCCGATCGGGAAGAAGATGCCCGTGGTGCATTCGTCCGCGAGCGCCTTCAGCACCGCCGGCGTGTTGCCCGGCCACGGACCGTCGTCGAAGGTCAGCACCACCTCATGGTCGCGCAGGAAGTCGAGCTGCTTGAAATGCTCGAAGCCGAAGCCTGGACCGCCGGTGGTGTCGATCTCGACGGTGCGGGCGACGCCGAGCGCGTTCGGATTGTTGCAGGCGGCGCGTGCCGGTTGCGGCGGTTGCTTCGGCGGCACTTGAGCGGCCGCTGCGGCGGGCGGCGGTGCAGCCGCGGCAGGCGCTGGTGCTGCGGCCGCCGGCGCCGCGGTGGCGCCTTTGGCGGGCGGCGTCTGCGGCCAAGCTGCGCTCGACGCGAGCAACGATACGGTCCCTGCGAAAATCAGACCTGCCGCAATGCGCATGGCGTGTTCCCTGCTGATCGCGCCCGGTGCCGGCACTGCCGCAACCAAGGCCGCTTCACCCCCAAACCGATCGTACCCTAGTCACAGTGCCGACGCCAAGGCAATGAACGTGGCGGGGCCCTGTCCGAAATCCCAGTTAATTCCGGGGATTACCGCCGCCTCTCAGGCCGCCGCCAGTGCCCGTGCGATCCCGGTCTTGATGCGCGTGTCGTCCGGCGTGACCGACTCAGGGAAGACGTCCGCGATATAGCCGTCGCGGCCGATCAGGTATTTGTGGAAATTCCAGCGCGGCACGTCCTTCGGCCGTGCCTCCGCCGCCCAGCGGTAAAACGGGTGCGCGTTGGCGCCCTTGACCACGGCTTTTGCCGCGATCGGGAAGGTGACGCCGTATTGATGCTGCGCGGTCTCGGCGATCTCGGTCGGGCCGCCGGGTTCCTGGCCGCCGAAATCATTGGAGGGCACGCCGATGATGACGAAGCCGCGATCGCGGAATTCGGTCCACAATTGCTGCAGGCCGGCATATTGCGGCGTGAAGCCACAGAGCGAGGCCGTGTTCACGATCATCAGGGGATGGCCGGCATAGTCGGCAAGGCGAATGTCGCCGCCAGAGAGCGCCGGAAATGAGAAGGCGTAGGCCGTGATCCGGCTCATCGCCGGCTGCTCCGCATGCAGCGCACGGGATCCCGCAGCCGCGGCCAACGCCGCCACGATCAATGTCCTGCGGTCCATCATGGTCTCGTCCCCGGAACAGATGTCGCCGACATCATAATCCAGTGGGCAGGCGCAGGCTTTCAAGAAGGCGTTATATATCGCAATCAGCGCAGCGGCAGGATGAAGTCGGTGCCTTCACCGGTCTCGCCCTGGTTCACGCCGAGGTCGGAGACGATGATCGATCCGCCGGTGCCGAGTGCTTCGTTGATCCGCGCCATCGCGTCGGCCGGGATCGAGATGCGGTCGAGCGCCTCGGCCGGGGTGTCGGTCGCCGGCTGCGGCTTGACCTCGGCCGGCGCTGCGGCCGCCAGCTTGCGGCGATGCGCGGCACGCTCCTCGACGTCGATGCGGGTCGGCAGCGTCACCACCGACCAGCGCAGCAGGTTCGCGTCGGTCTTGTCGGCTTCCGCGGTGAACACATGCGTGCCGAGCGGCCGGTCGCTCGCCGCGATCGTCACCGGCGCCTCGAACAGCGGCGCAAAGTTCTGCCGCACATAGAGCTTGGAATCCTTGCGGCTGATGAATACCGCGATCTGTCCGGCGCGCTTCGGCGCGTCGATCTTGGCGACGCCCGGCAGCCGTGCCGGATCCTTGGCTGCGTCCTGCTTGGCATCGGAAGTATCTGCGGCGGTTGCGGCCTCGGCGGGCTTGTCCGCCGTCTTGACCGCATTCGCCGCATTGGCGGCGTCCTTGGCTGCATCAGCCTTCGATGCGTCGGCCTTGGGTGCCTCGGCAACGCCGGGCCTGGCGGCGTCCGGCTTGGGCTCATCGGCCTTGGCTTCGGCCTTCACCGGGTCGCTTGCGGACACCTCGGACTTCGGCGTGTCGGTGCTGCCGGTGACTTCGCCGACGGTCTTGTCGTCGGTGGCGGCGCTGCTGTCGTCAGCGGCCGAATTGGTTTCGGCCGGCTTGTCGGCCGCGGCAGTCTCGGTCGCGCTCGTCTCGGACTTGTCAGCCGCGATCTTCTCCGCAATGGCGTCGCGCGCGGTCGAGGAGGACGCATCGGACATCGTCGCCGAAGCGCTTGCCGCCGGCATCGCGCCGCTGGCGTCGGCAGTGTGGGTGTTGTCGCGCAGCGACGCGGGCGCATGGCCGACGCTGCTGCGCAAGTCGAGACTGGATTGCTTGTCCGCACCCTTGTCGCTCTTCACGCCGAGCGGCGCATCCATCTTCAGGACTTCATCGGCAACCGGCTGCTGCGGGATGACCTTCTGCGTCACCAGCAGCGGATGCGAGAAACTCTCCGGCGAGATCGTGCCCGGCGTGACGAACACGCGCGCGCCCATTCGCGTCCAGTTGTACATCTTGACTGCAAACGACATCGGCATGCGGATGCAGCCATGCGAGGCCGGATAGCCGGGCAGCACGCCGGCGTGCATGGCGATGCCCGACCAGGTGATGCGCTGCATGTACGGCATCGGCGCGCCGCTGTAGATGTTGGACTGGTGGTATTTCTGCTTCTGGATGACGCTGAAGACACCCATCGGGGTCGAATGCCCCTTCATGCCCGTCGATACCGGGCTCTCGGCATAGAGGCCGTTGGCGTCGTAGATGCTGACCCGCTGCTGGTCGATCGAGACCGAGATGATCAGGGGACCCTGCGGCTTGCGGCCGGCCTCCTTCTCGATCGCCGGATTCTTCTTGGCTGTACCGCGCTTCGGCTTCGGCCGGGGCTGCTGCGGCGGCATCGGCTCGACATCGCCGTAATAGCCGGAGTCACGGTTCCAGTAGAACAGGGCTGCATCGGCCTGCGAGGAGGCCGCCACGGTGCCGGCCGCCGTCAGAATTGCGAACTGCCAGAACCGCCCATTCGCAGAATCAAAAATCGAAATCCGACGTCCGCTTGCGCGCATATTCCGAATCCCAGTCCAAACTATCTGTTGGTTGTCGCAGACGCCGAACGCGTTCACCAGCGCAAGCGATCTAACCCTTCCGTGAGGGGCGTTTTTTTCGACGAAAGAGTAGCAAAAAAGCCTCACAGGAGGTTAAAGCGCCCGCTCTGATCACCGAACTGTCAGCGCCTTCCTGTGCGGCGTTTGCGCACTACATAGGCGGGACCCACCCCGCGGAGACCTTAATGACATCGAGAAATGTGAGCCTGTGTGACGTGCGATTGTCGTCTCGATGGGGCTGCGCGGCGCTGCTGATGTTGTTGGCTTTGGGGCAGGCAGTTCCCGCGGCCGCGGCCGACGAGCCGGACCTGATCTTTCGCCGCTCGACAGTGTTCAAATGGGTGAGCCCCAACGACAAGCTCGCGACCTATGGCGTCGACGACCCCGAGGTCGAGGGCGTCGCCTGTCACTTCACGGTGCCGGAGAAGGGCGGCTTCAAGGGCTGGCTTGGGCTTGCCGAGGAAGTCTCCGATATCTCGCTGGCTTGCCGGCAGATCGGGCCGATCCGCTTCAAGAGCAAGCTCGGCCAGGGCGACGACATGTTCAGCAAGCGGCGGTCGCTGTTCTTCAAGAAGATGCAGATCGTGCGTGGCTGCGACGCCAAGCGCAACGTGCTGGTCTATATGGTCTATTCCGACAAGCTGATCGAGGGCTCGCCGAAGAACTCGACGTCGTCGGTGCCGATCATGCCTTGGGGCGCGGCCGACAGCACCGCCGTGCAGAAGTGCGGCGAGTTCATTCAGTAGCAGGAGCAGGGGCTTGGCCCGGGCGGCTGAAGCGGCAGGCGAGCTAGCGCTTGGTTTGCCCGAACTGCTTCGCGCTGACGCTGAGGCCGGGGCGCGCCTTCGGGTCGTGGCAGCCGATGAGGCGGACCAGCTTCTGCTGCGCGCACTCATTGTCGCCCATCACATAGGCGCCCTGCTGTGGCATCGCGGCCGTCATCTGTTGCTGCTGGCCGGATTTGCTGGCCGGGGATTGATTGCCAGCACCGATGTTGCCATTGCCCACGACTGACATCCTTCGTTGGACCGGGAATCACCTCAACGTGCCACCGCCGAGAAGGTTGCACGGCGCCCAGATGAGTCGGGCGAACCGCTGGCCGGTTCACGCCGCCCTTGCAGTGCTGCCTCCTGTCTCAGCAGAGGAAAGTTAACAAAGCGCGCTAGCTCGCAGCCGCCGGGCGGCTCCCGACGCGCGAAATTTTGAACACGCTCAGGGGTGGTGTGCTGTCACTGATAACATTGGCGTTTTCCGGCCAATGTTTCGTGGGTTGCCCGCCGACGAAACAATTCTCCGGCCGACGAAACCATTTTCAGCTTGTTCCGCAGAACTCCCGAAACCGCAGATCGTTATCAAACCGTCAACACAACGGCGCCGGACGCCGAACAGGAATGACGGAGACTGCCAGATGCGGACCATGAGCCTGATCCTCGCCCTCGCTTTCGTGATGGCTGGTTCGTCGATGGCTGGTACCCCGGACAAT
Organism: Bradyrhizobium sp. USDA3010; assembly: GCF_056429065.1. NCBI lineage: Bacteria > Pseudomonadati > Pseudomonadota > Alphaproteobacteria > Hyphomicrobiales > Nitrobacteraceae > Bradyrhizobium > Bradyrhizobium sp. USDA3010. The sequence goes on along the minus strand of NZ_JBWJZD010000009.1, from coordinate 196,981 downwards.
GGTTTGCCCGGCATCGGCACCTTCTCCTACAACGGCTCGCCGGTGGTCACCTCGGCCCCGATGGTGATGGCGCAGGCCAACTGAGCGCGACGCGACAAACAGAACTGCCGGTAAAGGCTCCCCATGTTGCTCCGCATCTGTTCCGCCGCGATCCTGGCATCGCTCGCCTCGATGAGTCTCTTGGCAGGTTCCGCGCAGGCCCAATCCCAACTTCCGCTCGACTCGATACAGATCCGGTCGCTGTACCGGGTGCCCGAACCGCGCGACGAGTTCGTGCGCCAGTGCGCGCCGCATATGCTCGGGCGCTGGGCCCATCCCGAGGCGGTGTGCGGTTGCCTGCATGACCATGCTGCCGCGACGGTGGACGATCCCGATCTGCGCCAGGCGCTGCTGCGTGGCATCAGCGAGACCGGCGTGCCGACCATCGAGACCGATTGGGTGCCGCCGTCCAAGCAAAACGAGATTGGCCCGACCTTCACCAAGATCGCCAAGCCGACGCTGCAATGCATGTTCGAGCCGATTTCGAACTGAGCAGCGTGTTGCCGATGCAATGATGGACGAGGCGCCTCGCGATAGCGGGGCGCTTTACTTTTTGGCGAGGCGCGGCACGCAGCTTTGGGTCCGCACCACGCCGTTCTGGCTCAGCTTGGCGCCGATCACCTGCTTGATCTGCCCGGCGGGGCAGGAGCCGTCATCGACCGGGACGCGCTGACCGACCCGGAGGTCGACGATGTCAGCCTCGCGCATGACGGTCTGTGCGGAGGCGGAATGAATGATCGCGACAAGTGCTGCGGCGCTGACCAGCGCGACCAATCCAATGCGCGGCATCGCAGCCCCCTTCACTTGTTCTGGATCTTGACCCCGTCGGGGCCGACATTGATCTGCAGGCCTTCAGGCTGCTTCTTTGCCTGATACAGATTGTAGCCGAGCATCCCTGCGATCACGACCAGCGCGCCGATCACGAGATACAGGACGTTGCGATTGGGCATCCGGTATCTCCGTAGGCGGACACTGACTGAACGCGGGCGACCTTAGTCAGGTGGTTGCGATTCTCCTATAGCGCTGCGGCCTGGCGGATGGCTTCACCGATATCTTGCGCGTCGCGCGCAGCGCAGCCAGCGTTGCCTTCGCCAATTGTTCCGCCGACGCGACCAGTTGCGGAACCGGATGACCTGAAAATCCCAGCACGAAGCCGGGCAGCGGGCGTGCACGATGATAGGTCTCGGCGAGCAGCCAGCCGCCGACGCCGGCAGCCGCCTTGGCCTGCGCGGCAACCAGCGGATCGGTCGCGGGATCGAGCCGCGCCACCAGATGCAGGCCTTGCGACGGCACGGGAACCGTGAGCTCGCCCTCGGATGCGCGGGTGAGTGTCGACGCGAGCACGTCGCGCGCCTCGCGATAGAGTTTGCGCGATTTGCGCAAGTTGGCGGCGAAGGCGCCGGAGTTCAGCATGTCCGCGACCGCGCCTTCCATCAGGGTGCCGGGAAAACGATCGAGCGCGGCACGCGCCGCCGTCACCGGACCGATCAAGGCTTCGGGCAGGGCGCAGTAGCCGATCCGCAATCCCGGAAACAGCGTCTTTGCAAACGTGCCCATGTAGATCACGCGGCGCAGATGATCGATGCCGGCGAGCGACAGCAGCGGCGCGCCGTCATAGCGGAACTCGCTGTCGTAATCGTCCTCGAACACGAAGGCGCCGGCGTCCCTGGCCCAGTCGAGCAGCTCGAGCCGGCGCGGCATCGCCATCTGCACGCCGAGCGGAAATTGGTGCGACGGCGTCACATAGGCGGCGCGCGCCGCGGGAGCGGATACGCGCCCCCTGTCGATGCGCATGCCGGAGCCATCGACCGGCACCGACACCGGGCGATAGCCGCAATGCTCGATCGCGCGCCGCGCCGCCGGATAGCCGGGATCCTCGCACCAGACCTGGTCGCCGGGCTTGAGGATCGCGCCAAGCACGATGCGCAGCGCATGCAGCGTGCCCGAGGCCAGCATGATCTGGTCGGGATCGCAGCGCAGCCCGCGCGCCGACAGCAGATGGTCCGAGATCGCGGCGCGCAACTCGCTGCTGCCGCGGGGATCGCCGTAGTGCAGATGCTCGGAGCCGAAGGCGCGGAGCCGGCGGCCGGCAAAGGCGCGGAAGCGCTGCAGCGCGCGCTCATCGATATGGGTGCAGCCGAGCGACAGTGCGTTGTGCTGCGGCGGCTCGATCTCGATCTTCGCGCGTCGGGGCGCTGTGGCCTGCGCCGGAATGCGCGCGGCGACGAAGGTGCCGGAGCCGGTGGTTGCCACCGCAAAGCCGTCGGCGATCAGCCGCTCATAGGCCGTGGTGACCGCGTTGCGGCGAAACCCCGTCTGCCTGGCCAGCGCGCGCGACGGCGGCAGGGGCTCGCCCGGCTTGACGAGGCCGCCGACGATGGTGTGGCACAGCGCCTGATAGAGCCGCTGCTGCGAGGCCGCGCCAGGGGTCACGTGCGGGCCGGTGAGGTCGAGCGGCAGCTCGGGCTTGCGCGCCGCCGGCTTGCGGGAATTGGTCGGAATTTTTCGCATGGAATTGGCACTATCGCAGACCAAATGGACCGCTACAACTCTGGACAGATTCCAGATTTCGAAAGGCACTGCCGTGACCGAAGGCGCGTCCACTCCGTCCTACCCCATGTCGTCCCGCAACCGGGTCAAGCGCCGCCATGACCGTGGCTTCTACGACCACGCCACCGTGCACAAGATCCTGGACGCCTCGATGCTGTGCCACGTCTCCTACGTGATCGACGGCCAGCCCTATTGCACGCCGACCTTCTTCTGGCGCGAGGGCACCAAGCTCTATTGGCACGGCTCGAGCGCGAGCCGGATGCTGGAGAACCAGTCGGAAGGGCAGCGGGTGTGCCTGACGGTCGCCCATCTCGACAGCCTGGTGCTGGCGCGTTGCGGCTTCAATCATTCAGCCGACTATCGCGCGGTGATGGCGTTCGGCACTGCCTACCTCGTGACCGACCCGGAAGAGAAGGAGCGCGCGATCGTTGCGATGGTCGACCGTTTCTTTCCCGAGCGCACCGCGAGCCTGCGCGCCAGCAACAAGCAGGAGATCAAGGCGACCTCGTTCATCGCGATGGAGATCGAGGAGGCCTCGGCAAAGGTGCGCGCCAAGGGCGTCGCCGACGACGACGAGGATTACGAGTTGCCGATCTATGCCGAGCGCATTCCGGTGCGCACGGTGCTCGGCGCGCCCGAGCCGTGCCCGCGGCTGCTCGACGGCGTGACGCGGCCGACAACGCTCGATGGCTATTCGGAAGGCCGTCTGCTCGAAGATGCATTGCGGGATGCCTATTTTGCACAATACCCGGAAGGTTGAAATCAGGTTACGCTGCGGCTCCCACCTTGTCTGATGTCCCCCATGGAGCTGCCGCATGACTGCCGAGACGCAACAACGAATCCTTGCCGCCGTTGACGAAGGATTCGATGCGCAGCTTGCGACGACGCAGGCCTTTGTCGCGATCCCCTCGACCCGCGGCGCCGAGGGGCCGTGCCAGGACATGATCGGCGATCTCTTGCGCGAGCGCGGCTATGAGGTCGACGACTGGCACATCAATCTCGACGAACTGAAGGATTTGCGCGGCTTCGGCCCCATCGAGCACGATTTCTCGAAAGCCCGTACGGTGGTTGGCACTTATCGCCCGGCCACCAATGCCGGCAAATCGCTGATCCTGCAGGGCCATTGCGACGTGGTGCCGACCGGCCCGCTCGACATGTGGGAAACACCGCCGTTCTCGCCTGTGATCAAGGACGGCAAGATGTACGGCCGCGGTGCCTGCGACATGAAGTCCGGCACCATCGCCGCGCTCTATGCGCTGGATGCGATCAAGCAGGCCGGCCTGAAGCCGACGGCGCGGATTCACTTCCAGTCTGTGATCGAGGAGGAGAGCACCGGCGTCGGCGCGCTCTCGACCTTGCAGCGCGGCTATCGCGCCGATGCCTGCTTCATCCCGGAGCCGACCAACGGCAAGATGATCCGCTCGCAGGTCGGCGTGATCTGGTTCCGCCTGAAGGTGCGCGGCTTCCCGGTGCATGTGTTCGAGGCCGGCGCCGGCTCGAACGCGATCATGGCGGCGTATCACCTAGTCCACGCGCTGGAGAAGCTCGAGATCGCCTGGAACGAACGTGCCAAGGCCGATCGCCATTTCAAGGACGTCAATCACCCGATCAACTTCAATCCGGGCATCATCAAGGGCGGCGACTGGGCCTCCAGCGTGCCGGCCTGGTGCGATGTCGACTGCCGCATCGCGGTGCTGCCGGGCTGGTCGATCGCCGAGTGCCAGAAGGAGATCCTGGCCTGCGTCTCGGCTGCGGCGCGCGACCACCGCTTCCTCTCCAATAATCCGCCGCAGGTCGAGTGGTCGGGCTTCCTGTCGGAAGGCTATGAGCTGGTGAACTCCGAAGCGGCGGAAGCGGCCTTCGCCAGGGCGCATCAGGCGGTCTATGGCGGGGCGGTGGAAGACCGCGCCTTCACCGCGTTGACCGACACGCGCTTCTACGGCCTGAACTACGATATCCCGAGCCTCTGCTTTGGCGCCAGTGGCGCGGCGATGCACGGCTTCAACGAATATGTCGAGCTGGACTCGCTGCGGAAGTCGACCAAGGCCACCGCGCTGTTCATCGCGGAATGGTGCGGGGTGGAGAAGGCGTAGCTGCCCCGTCTGCGTCATTGCGAGCGAAGCGAAGCAATCCATCTCACCACGTGCGCAGACATGGATTGCTTCGTCGCTTCGCTCCTCGCAATGACGGCGGAGAGATTCACGCGCGCGCCGCCCACAACGCCTTGACGATCGCATCGAGCCCGTCGGTCAACGCAGCGGGGCCGGGCTGCAGGATGATCGGCGACTTGATCTCGACGATGCGGTCGTTGCGCACGGCCGGAATGTCGCTCCAGCCACAGCGCTTGCGGATGCGGTCGGGCACGACCTTCTTGCCGCACCAGGATGCTAGGATCACGTCGGGCATCGCCGCGCGCACGGCGTCGGGCGTGACGATGCGATCCCTGGCGGCCTTATGCGCGCGCAGATGCGGCAGCGCGTCCGCGCCGCCGGCGATCTCGATCAGTTCGGACACCCAGCCGATGCCGCTGATCAGCGGATCGTCCCATTCCTCGAAATAGACTTTTGGCCGCGGGGCCGGCCGCGGCGTTGCCGCAATCGCGTTCAGCCGTTGTTCGAGGCCTTGCGCGAGTTGCCCGGCGCGCTCGGCGGCACCGACTATCGCACCCAAAGTGCGGACCATCGCAAGGATCCCGGCGACGTCGCGCTGGTTGAAGACGTGGACGGCGACACCGGCACGCACGAGATCGGCGACGATGTCGGCCTGCAGATCGGAGAAGGCGAGCACCAGATCGGGATCGAGTGCCAGGATCTTTGGGATGTCGGCGGAGATGAACGCCGACACCCGCGGCTTCTCGCGGCGCACCTGCGGTGGCCGCACCGCATAGCCGGAGACGCCGACGATGCGGTCCTGCTCGCCGAGCAGATACAGCGTCTCGACCGTCTCATCGGTCAGGCAGACGATCCGGCGGGGAGGGAAGTCACGCATCCACAACGGTATGCAGACTGACCAAGGTTTGTCACGGCGGCCATGACGTCATCCGCATCATTACCTCGGAGGTCATTGCCCGGCCCGACGAGGCAATCCATCATGTCGGCACCAGTCTCGAAGAAGCCCGCACAAGCAGGGAGTGCCCATGACGCCGCTCGAAAAGATCCAGTCGATGAAGATGCCGTTTGCGGAACTGAAGGGCGTCACCTTCACCGAGGCGGGCCAGGATCGCGTGGTCGCGAAGATGCTGGTGCGGCCTGACCTCTGCACCCTCCGCAACACCATCCACGGCGGCGCGGTGATGGCCTTCGCGGACTCGGTCGGCGCTGCCGCCACCGTGATCAACCTGCCTGAGGACGCCAAGGGCACCACGACGCTGGAGAGCAAGACCAACTTCATCGGCGGGGCCAAGGAGGGGACCACCGTGATCGCAACGGCGACCCCGGTCCATCGGGGCCGGCGGACCCAGGTTTGGCAGACCAGGCTGGAGACCGAGGACGGCAAGCTGGTCGCCGTCGTCACGCAAACTCAGCTGGTATTATGATAAGGTGATGATATGATTTTCAAATCACAACATTGTTTATTTAAATGAATCTCAGTACTTGAATTGTATGGTGCGGCGCACAATATAGCGACCACTAGGGACTCGACGCCTCCTCGAGGGCTACCAAGAGGAGTTATGAAATGAACTATGATTCCATCCGTCCGACGTCCGCCAAGGGCACCGTGCGGACGTTGAGCCAGCAGGAGGAGCTTCCTCTGCTGCGCGATCACCTGTTGCGACTGGACCGTACCAGCCGCCATGATCGTTTTCATGGCTTCATCGACGACAGTTTCATCCGCCGCTACGCCGAACGCTGCGCCAACGACGGCACGGTCATCATCGCCTATTTCGAGGATGGCGTGGTCCGCGGCGCGGCCGAACTGCATCCGCCGGAGCAGTCACCGGATGCACAGCCGGAAATTGCCTTCAGCGTGGAGCGGTCGGTGCGGCGCAAGGGCGTCGGCAGCACCCTGTTCCGCAAACTGATCGCCGAGGCGCATGCCAAGGGCTACAGCAGCCTGCGCATCACCACCGGCGCGCAGAACGACGCGATGCGTGCGCTTGCCACCAAGTTCGGTGCGCAGCTGACCTTCCGTCATGGTGAGTCTACGGGCAGCATCGACCTGACCGAACAGCACCAGCCTGAACCGGCGCCGGCCGCTGCACCGGTTACGCCGGTCGAGGCCGCGCGCGTGATCGTCGACATGAACCGCGCCTATTGGCGAATGGTGATGCAGATGTCTGGCTGGGGCCGGGCCGCCTGAGCCGATAGCGTTTCCAAGCGAACGGGACACCAGTTTGCGGGAAGGAAACGCGCCCAATAAGAATCTCCGATCAAACGTAAAAAGGGCAATCCGTTCAGCGGATTGCCCTTTTTCTTTGAGTAACCGGATGTTGTATTTCAGGTGCCGGTGCGCTTGGCGGGTACGAGACGGCGGACCACGCGGCGCTCGACCACGACCGAGCGCTGCGCGCCCTGTTCGCCGGCGATCACGCGGGTTGCCGTGCCGGTGCGGGCGCTGACGCGCGCGGTCTTCTTCACCTCGGCCAGCACCACTTCATAGGGCAGCCCCATCAGCGACGACGCGATCTCGGCCTGGGCCTCCACGTCATCGGTGATGCCGATGGCGGCGAAGATTGCCTCCTCCAACGTCGGCGGATCATGCCGCACGCGCCGGGTGCCATACTTGGTATTCCAGTCTCCGCTCATCGCCGCCTCATCTTTGAATCGCGGGAGATACGTAAGGTCCCCAATGTTGCATTGCAATATGAATATGAGATGGCAATCCAGCCATGCAGCTAGAGTCTCTCAATCTTGTGAGCGTCATAAAGTTCGATGGTGGTCGCTGCGGCCGCAAGGGATTGCAGGGAGCGGACGAAATCGCGCGAGGCGGGGACCGCAAAATGCGCCGCCAGCGCGGCGCGGTCGGCCCATTGCTCGAAAAACACCAGCCTGAGCGGATTCTCGCAGTCGACCTGGACCGCATGCGAGATGCAGCCGGGCTCGGTGCGCGAGCGATGGACATGTTCGAGGCTCAATCGCCGCACCTCGTCGAACGAGTCGGGGCGGGCGGTGACGCTGCCGGTGACGACAATCATGATCTCCCCCAGTCCGTTACGGGGCGGCTTCCGCCCCTGACGCATTGATCGGTTGCTGCGGCCAGCGCTTCAGCGCGGCACGGCCGGCATCGGTCAGGACATAGATGCCGCGCTCCGCGCGATCGAACCAGCCGTAGACATTATGCTGCAGGATCTTGCCGGCGTCGGGAATCTCGGCGCGCAGGTCGCGCACCCGCCGGGGCCCATCCGACAGCGCACAGGCGCAGGCCAGCGCCTGCTGCCGGTAGGCGGTCATGATCGGCGCGCGCGTCGATCCGCCCATGGCCGGATCGCCCTTGCGCTTCCGGTGCTCGGTGATCAGGCGCGAGCGCTTCTTCGGATTGCGGCGCGGTGCCGCAGTCGGCGGCGGCACCAGCACCTCGACGTCGCCGCGGTCGGTGACGCCGAGCATGCCGAAGCCGAGCCGCCGGCACAGATTGCGATAGCGCGCGTCGCTCTCGCGGCCCTTGCCGCGGGCCGAAACCTTGGCCGCGATCCACACCTCGTCGGCGGCGGCGGCGCGATCGACCGCCTGCAGGATCAGTTCGAGATTGAAGGCGAGCTTCAGCTCGCCGATCACGACGATAGGCGGATCGCCGCCGCTCAGTGCCACGAGGTCGCAGCCGCCGATCTCGCCCTTCACCGTGAAGCCGAGCTTTTCGAGGAAGCGTTTGACGGGCGGATAAAGCGCGGTTTCCAACAGGCAGGCTCCTGCGGCATCCGGCCGCGACTCAGGTGCCCCAACATAGCGCGGAATTGCGCCCACTGCGGCCGATGGAATTTGCCCAAAGCGCGGCCAGGCGGCTATTATTGGGCCGGGACAAGGCGCGAACCATTTTCATGATCCGGAACGGCCTCTATCACATCACCGTCGAATTCCTCGATGGCGTCTCTGGCGGCAACCAGGGCGTCATGGTGCTGCGCGACGGCCAGATGCGCGGCGGTGACTCGTTCTTCTTCGCCCACGGCAGCTACACCGCGGCCGATGGCAAGTGGAAGGGCGAGGTCACCAACGAGGAGCATTCGCCGACCTATGGCGAGCGCCCGGTGTGGGAACGCAAGGTGGTCACCATCGGTTTTACCGGCACCTACACCGACGAGACCGCCGAGGGCGACGGCATGGCGCTGGCCGGCAAGCAGAGCATCCGCTTCAGGTCGAAGCTGCGGCTGCTGGTTGCTGACTAAACTCGCCCGTTGACCGGCAGCAACGCGCCGGTGACGGCGCTTGCGGCGTCGCTGGCGAGGAACAGGATCACGTCGGCGAGTTCCTTCGGCGTCACCCATTTCGAAATGTCGGCCTTCGGCATCGCGGCGCGATTGGCGGCGGTGTCGATGATCGAGGGCAGCACCGCGTTGACCGTGACCTTGCCCTTGAGTTCGGCGGCGAGCGACTCGGTGAGGCGGTGCACACCGGCCTTGGAAGCAGCGTAGGGGCCCATGCCGGACGCCGCCTGCAAGGCGCCGAGCGCGCCGATATTGATGATCCGTCCGGCGCCCGACTTGGTGAGATGCGGAATCGCCGCATGCGACGTGTTGAAGGCGGTCATCACGTTCATCGCGAACATGCGCTGCCAGGTCGCGGGATCGCCGTCGCTCACCGCCTCGAACGTAAAGCCGCCTGCGATATTGATCAGCCCGTCGAGCCGGCCGAAATGCGCCGCCGCCTTGTCGATCGCGGCCGTCGCCTGTGCGGTGTCGGTGAGGTCGACATTGCCGAGTTCGATACGATCGGCCGTCGCGGCAAGCTGCGAGGCCGCATGATCGATGCCGGCAACGCGCGCGCCGCGCGCCAGGGCTTCTTCGGCGACCACCTTGCCAAGCGCGCCGAGCGCGCCGGTGATGACGATGGCTTTTCCGTTCATGGCGCTCTCCGTATCAGCAACAGGTTGCTGCCCACTATGATCAGGCGGATTTCATTTGCAATGCTGCCAATTTCGTCTCCTACTGCGCGCATTCATCAATTCATTCACCTCAAGGATGTTTGCGATGCCGACACCAAGACCGTGCGAAACCCATCTCGAACTCGTCAAGTTCAGCTACGGATTGCCGCATCTTGCGCAGGCGCTCAAGCGCGACCGGAAGGTCAAGATCGTTGCCCTCGGATCATCGTCGACCGCGGGAGCCGACAAAATTCTCCCGTTTCCACCGCGGCTGGAGATCTTGTGGCGAAGCCAGAAGCAGTCCTTCGGCCGGATGATCGACATCATCAACCGGGGGATCGGCGGGCAAGAGGCGCCGGAAGAGTTCTCGCGCATCGAGTCCGATGTCATCGCTGAAGCACCGGTGATGGTGATTTGGCAGGTCGGCACCAACGCTGTGTACAGGAACTACAACTTCGATCAGGTGCAAGCGACATTCGAGGCAGGACTCGATGTGCTCGCCGGCCTGCCGCTGGACGTCGTGGTGATGGATTCGCAATACACCCAGGCAATCATCGGCGCTCCAGACGTGCTCAAGCTCGCCAACCAGTTCATGCCAATGATCGCCGACGTCGCTGCAAGCCGGAAAGTCAACCTGTTCCGCCGCTTTGCGCTGATGAAACAATGGGTCGCTGCCGGAATTCCGCTCTCCGAACTCGACGATGGTGCACAGGAGCATCTCCATACGAGCGAGTGGGCGACCGATTGTGTCACGCAAGCGTTGCTCGGTGCGATCAACGATGCGGTGGCACGCAGCGCGAGTACGTCGTCTTGACTACGTAAGACTACGGAGGCGGGCCGGTTGGATAAAATTTGCGGCACTTCCGTAAGTCGTTTTCAGAACCCTTTGCCTAGAAGCGGAACTCTAGCCAAGGTAGGGGTTATGCGAATGGGAAATCTTCCGGATCACGGTTTACCGCTCGTTCAGCTTAAGGAGCAGCGGCGCGATCTCGTGGTAGCGCTGCAAAACCGCAACGGGCCAGTGGGCAGTTGGGAGCTGATGCAGATCGCAGCGATTCAGCAGGCGATCTCGGCGTTCGAGGATGTGATCGCCGATCTCGACGCGGAGCTCGAGCTCGAGGCCGCGGCGGCCTGAGCTTTTTTCGGTTTGGCCGCGTTTTCTTCACGCGAACCGGTGTCCATCCCGCATCACGTACGGGACAGGCTTCACACGAAAACGCGCTCGCGTAAATTGATCAGGCCTGCAGATAGCGGCCTTCAAGCGCCTTGCGCTCGGCCTGGCCGAGCCCGAGGCCTTCGCGGAAATAGCCGTCGAGGCCGCCATAGTCGGCATCGATCGCCTCGAACGCCGCCTCCAGAAACGCCGCGCGAACGGTGCCGAGCACCTGCTTGACGTCATCGGGCAGCTCGGTGCTATGGGCCGGGTCGCGCTTGTAGAACTGGTTGGTCAGGAGGTAGTCGTCCGCGATCACCTGATCGGACACGCCGAGCGCGTGCAGGATCAGCGCGCAGGCAAAGCCGGTGCGATCCTTGCCGGCGGTGCAGTGGATCACCAGCGGGGCGCGGTCCTCGAGCAGATGGGCGAACAGCGTGCGATAGCGCGGCGTGTTGTCCTGCACATAGCCGCGGTAGGAATCCCGCATCACATCGATCGCGTCGGCTTCCAGGAGTTGACGTTGGCTGGCGATCGCGCGCAGCGAAGCAACCACCGTCGGCTCGACTGGAAGCGAATGCACGGTCACGTCGCTCATGCCGCACAGCGCCTCGGCGCGCTCGGCGACGCCGCGGAAATCGAATGCGCTCTTGACGCCGAGGCCGCGCACCACGGTGACGTCCTGCTCGGTGAGATGCGCCAGATGGTTGGAGCGGAAGATCTGCCGCCAGCGCACCGTCCGGCCGTCACGCGTCTGGTAGCCGCCAAGGTCGCGAAAATTGCTGGCGCCGGCGAGGTTGAGGTGACGGGCAGGGGCTTCTGACATCGGGCGGACCTGTTGCAGCTGATGAGGTCTTGGCGCAGGAATCTTGGCGCAGGGCAGAGAAGTCCTGGCGCAGGAGTATGGGCGCACAGGTCTATAACCGGCCTCTCGGGGGGAGAATATGACTTATCGCGGAGGCGCCATTCTCGTCGGCGCAATTCTTTTCGAGATTTTTGGTTCCCCGACAGCGCCGGCGCAGTCCGCCTTCCGGAATTATCATTGTGCCGACGGCACGCAATTCATTGCCGCATTCTTCAACGGGGACACCCGCGCGCATCTGCAACTCGACGGCAAGGCGGTGACACTGACGAAGCGTCTGTCGCTGACGGGCACGCGCTACAGAGGCAGCGGTGTCACGCTTGAGATCACCCGGGCCGGATTGACCAGGCTCCGGCATGCGAAGCGGCCGGTGACGGCCTGCGAGCTGGCATGAAAAAAGGGCCGAAACGCTTCGTTCCGACCCTTTCCTATTGCCCTGCTGCTGTCTGACGTTTTTGCGCCACGCCTTTGCGTTGCGTCGGCATCAGTGATCGCGGCTCGGTTTGGCATCGTCGATGGCCGCCTGATGGTACCAGCTCTCGCTGCAAGCCGAGGTCGCGACCTCAGCGGCCAGCTCGCGTACCGTCCGCATCTCGCCGTAGCGGCGTCCGCCGAGAGCCGCGCGGCCCCCAGCCGGGAATTGGTAGATCGTTGCCGATCCCTGATTTTGGCCCGTCGTGATCATGTCAAAGTCTCCTATGGCCGGAGCGAGCCTCCATGGTGCGCCCGACTCATTCGCGTGTCGTTACCGTCATTTCGATATCGGCCCGGGTCCGGCAGGGTGCAAGGTGACCAGAAAACAGTCATTATCTGTCTAATTCGTGTGCAAATCCCGGTTTGCATCCTGCGAGGCAGGATGCGGCTGACCAACGCTTGGGCCGAGCCGAAGGTTGCTCGGCGCCCGATGGCTGGACACGAACTGTCACATGGCGCTGCCGCCGCATTAATCGGCGGCGGACGCGGTAGCTGAATTTGCTGCAGAAACGAGCGGCGGAGGGCGCTGGCAGGGGATTTTGGCTGACCGTGGCGCATGCCAGCTGCGCTGCTTTGTCGCAGCTAAAAATGCGATGTCCGCTGTGGACGTCCGCGGGCCCGGCGGGTGCCGCAGTGCAGCGACTGGCACTTTAATTGCTTAGAAAGAGCCGGCCGATGGTGGCCGGGTACGCGTGCGGCGGCCGACTGGCTTTCGGTTCCTCACGGTTTTGCATCATCAACAGAGAGGTTCAATGACCAAGTACAAGCTCGAGTATATCTGGCTCGACGGATATACGCCGACGCCGAGCCTGCGCGGTAAGACGCAGATCAAGGAATTCGCGTCGTTCCCGACCCTTGAACAGCTCCCGCTGTGGGGCTTTGACGGTTCGTCCACCCAGCAGGCTGAAGGCCACAGCTCTGACTGCGTGCTGAAGCCGGTCGCCTGCTATCCCGACGCCGCGCGCGAGAACGGCGTGCTGGTGATGTGCGAAGTCATGATGCCCGACGGCAAGACGCCGCATGTCTCGAACAAGCGCGCCACCGTCCTGGATGACGAAGGTGCATGGTTCGGCTTCGAGCAGGAATACTTCTTCTACAAGGACGGCCGTCCGCTCGGCTTCCCGGAAGAGGGTTATCCGGCGCCGCAGGGCCCGTACTACACCGGCGTCGGCTACAAGAACGTCGGCAGCGTCGCCCGCAAGATCGTCGAAGAGCATCTCAATCTCTGCCTCGCCGCCGGCATCAACCACGAAGGCATCAACGCCGAAGTGGCGAAGGGCCAGTGGGAATTCCAGATCTTCGGCAAGGGCTCCAAGACCGCCGCTGACCAGATGTGGATGGCCCGCTATCTGATGCTGCGCCTCACCGAGAGCTACGGCATCGATATTGAATTCCATTGCAAGCCGCTCGGCGACACCGACTGGAACGGCTCCGGCATGCACGCCAACTTCTCGACCAAGTACATGCGCGAAGTCGGCGGCAAGGAGTACTTCGAGAGCCTGATGAAGGCCTTCGACAAGAACCTGATGGATCACATCGCCGTCTATGGGCCGGACAACGACAAGCGTCTGACCGGCAAGCATGAGACCGCGCCGTGGAACAAGTTCAGCTATGGCGTGGCTGACCGTGGTGCGTCGATCCGCGTGCCGCACTCCTTCATCAACAATGGCTACAAGGGCTATCTGGAAGACCGCCGTCCGAACTCGCAAGGCGACCCCTACCAGATCGCTTCGCAGATCCTGAAGACGATCTCCGAGGTGCCGACCGGCGCCAAGGCTGCGGCGTAAATGGCTGCTGCTTAAATGGCTGCGGCTTAATGGCCGCGACCTAGCAGCTGTCGGACCCGGATGGAGCCATCCGGTACCGCAATCGGGTCCGCCAGGGCGACTGCCTTGGCGGACCTCTGCTTTTTGACGACAGTCTTTGCGGCGGGCTTGCCGCCGAAAGCGGTTTCACTGCGTTATGAACCGCGCTAGACAACGGTGATATCTTGGCTGCCGGGGACACGGCGCTTGTTTGAGGGGTTTTACAAGGTCCGGTTCGAGCTGGGCGGCGCCGTCGGCCGCAGCGTGATGTATGTCGGCGACGGCAAGATGCTCGGCGGCAACTCGGCCTTCGCCCATATCGGCACCTACCAGAAAGCCGGCGACGAGGTCGCGGTCGAGATCCAGACCGTCCGCCACAACCCCGATCCGAACTATCGTGCGATGGCCGGCACCGATGACGCGACGCTGCTCGCCACAGGCCGGCCGGACGGCGAGCTCTACCGCTTCAAAGGCGAACTGAAGGAATTGCCCGGCGTGCCGTTCCAGTCGGTGATGACGCCGATCACCGAGGATGAAGTCCCGATCGCAGGCGGCGTCGGCGAGGGCGGCATCATCAATGGGCTCTATTCGATCCACATCCAGCTGCTTGACGGTGTCGACGGCAGCCTCACCGGCGTGATGCTGCTGAATAACGGCCGCATCCTTGGCGGCGATGCGTTCTTCTACTATCTCGGCACCTACACCTCCGAGAAAGGCCGCTGGAAGGGGCAGATCCTCAATCAGGAGCACACCTCGGCGATGGGCGAGAACCCGGTGTTCGGCGGCCATGAGGTCGGCATCGGCTTTGCCGGCACCTGCGACGCGGAGGGCGCCGTGCTCGAAGCGACGGCGCTTGCCGGCAAGCGCAGCCTCCGCCTCACGGCCACGCTCAAGCTGATGCGGCGGGCGTAAGCGGGATGGACAATTCGGTTCGCGTGCTCTCGACGCTGGCGCTGAAGGGCGCGGTCGCGCGCCTTGCGGCGGTTTACCAGGCGGCAAGTGGTGTTCGGATCGACGCCGATTTCGCGCCGACGCTGGCGCTGCTCGAACGCCTGCGCGTCGGCGAGGCCGCCGACCTCGTGATCCTGACGCGCGAGGGCCTCGACGAGATGACCGGCGAAGGCCGCGTTGCGCGGGAAAATGCCGTCGATCTCGCGCGCTCCTATGTCGGTGTCGCCGTGAGGGCGGGCGCTGCGCATCCCGACATCGCGAGCGAAGCCGCGCTGCGGGCGGCGCTGCTCGGCGCGCGGGCGGTGGCCTATTCGCGGCTCGGCGCCAGCGGCATCCTGTTCGCGCAGCTGATCGCGCGTCTCGGCATTGCCGAGGCGATCAACGCCCGTGCGGTGATCATTCCGGCGGGCTTTACCGCGGAAAGGCTCGTCACAGGCGAAGCCGACCTTGCGATCCAGCAGATCAGCGAGTTGAAGCAGATCGATGGCATCGAAATCGTCGGGCCAATTCCCTTGGGTTTGCAGACGCCGGCGGTGTTTTCCGCGGGCCGCATGGTCGCCGCACAACGGGCAGCGGCCGCCGATCATCTGCTGCGTTACCTGGCGTCGGCCGATGTCGCGCCGGTGCTGCGCGAGACCGGGCTCGAGCCTTGAATTTGTCCACACCGAGACGCAACCTGCCAGTCATGTTCAGAACACTCCATGCAATCGTCCTTACCGTGGCGCTGGCCGCACCTGTGCTGGCCCACGCGCAATCGGCCGACCTCGTGCTGTGCGACCGGCTTGCCGCCGATCCCACCGATCCCGACAAGCCAGCTGACGTGAAGGGCGTGCCCGACATTGCGTCGGCGGATATCGCGACCGCGATCAAGTATTGCGCGGTGGCGGCAAAATCGTCGCGCCGCGCGATGTACGAGCTCGGCCGTGCCTATGCCGCCAACCGGCAGACCGCGGAAGCAATGTCGGCCTGGCGCAAGGCGGCCGACAAGGGCTCAACCTCGGCGATGGTCGAGCTCGGCGTGCTCTACGGTAATGGCAGCGGCGTCGCCAAGGACGAGGCGCAGGCGCGCAATCTGTTGGAGCGCGCGGCGCAGGCCGGCAACGCGCGCGGCGTCAGCAATCTCGCCGCCCTCGGCGGCAGCGTCGCGTCCGACCCGGCACGCGCGCGCGAATTGCTCGCCAAGTCTGCCGAGACCAATGCGGAGGCGCAGTACCAGCTCGGCATGATGCTGGCTGAAGGCAAGGGCGGCGCGCAGGATGATGCCGGCGCGCGGGCGTTGTTCGAGAAGGCTGCTGCGCAGAACCATCCCGGCGCGCTGGAGCGTATGGGCGCCTTCGCGCAAGCCGGCCGCGGCGGACCGAAGGATAGCGATGCCGCAAAAGCCTATTACGAACGGGCGGCCGCGCTCGGTGATGAGGATGCCAAGAAGGCGCTGGAACGCGCCCGCTGCCCGTACGTGATCAAGGACAAGCGCGGCAATACCGTGACCAACCTCTGCTTCTAAAGCGTTTTCGAGCGAAGTGGACACCGGTTCGCGTGAAGAAAACGCGTCAAACAAGAATCTAGAGCTTCGGTTCTGATGCACTCGGAACCGAAGCTCTAGGAACGCTCGCGGTTGCATGTCGTTGTCGTGCGAAAGGCACTGGCGAGGCGATGTCATGATCCGCAAGCTGCGTTCCGGCGAGTACCGGCTGTATTCCCGCAAGGTCAATCCGAAGACCGGCAAGCGCCGCAATCTCGGTACCTTCAAGTCACGCGCGGCGGCGGAAAAGCACGAGCGCGACGTGCAGTATTTCAAGCGCCACTAGTTCGGACGTTGCGACTAGGGCGCGGGGCAGGCCGCGCCGGTCTTCACCCAGGCTTCGACCAAGGCGCCTGCCTCTGCTTGCGTGCCCGGCGCCGGCGAGCGGCCGAACCCGGGATGCCAGGCCCAGCCCACCAGCGTGTCCTTGCCGATATGCTCGATCAGATCCTCGACCTTGCGGCCGCCATTGCGCGCGGGGTCGCGGATTTGGGCGCAGATTTCGCCGATGGTCTTGCCGGCCCAGGCCATCTCGCGCGGCGCGAGGTGCCATTCCGGGTGACCCGGCACCCGGCCGGGATCGAAATTGGCGTGCTGGTGGCAGATCGAGCAGCGCATGGCGTTGGTGCCATGGCCATCCGCGCCGCGCGTGACCGGGGGCTGGTGCATGCGGCTGATGTCGCCCTGCCGCGGGCTGTCGCCGGCGGGGTGGCAATTGGTGCAGCGCGGATGGGTGAGCACCTTGCCGAGCTCGGTGAAGATCGCCGCCGAGCGCTGCTCGACATTCTCTATACCGGCAAAGCTTTCCGGCGAGGCGAGGGCGTGGCTTGCGCTCTCCGACGCCGCGTAGCCGGCACACAGGCTGGTCGCGAGCGCCGTCAGCACTGCAATGATCCGAAACCGCGTATCCGATGTCATCGCTCGCGGGCTCACTTGTTGGCGGTCAGATAGCGTTTGGAATCGGCGAGGATCACGTCACGCACCGCCTGATGATACTTGATGTAGCCGGTGCAGCGGCACAGATGGCCATCAAGCGCTTCGGCGATGATTGTCTCGAGCTGGTCCCGCGCCACCGGCGTTTTCGCCAGCCGTTCGAGCAGCACCTGGCCCTCGTTGAGGAAGCCGGCCGTGCAATAGCCGCACTGGAACGCGAAGTGGTCGATGAAGGCGCGTTGCAACGCGGAGAGTTCGCCGTCCTTGGCGTGGCCCTCGACGGTACGTATCGCCATGCCGTCGAAATTCGCCGCCGGCACCACGCAGGTCGGGCTGGTGTAGCTGGTGCCGTCGGGGTTATCGATGATGACAGCGCAGCTCAGGCATTGCGCGGCGCCGCAGCCGAACTTGGTGCCGGTCATGCCGAGCATTTCCCGAAGGAAATCGTTCATCGAGAGGTCGTCGCGGACCTCGATCGGGCCGTGCTTCCGGCCGTTGATGGTGAGGTTGAGCGTCGTCACGCAAGCGCTCCCTTGAGCAGGCTCGATGTTACCGGCAACGAGCGGAAGCGGTGGCCGGTGGCATCGTTGATGGCGTTGAGCAGCGCCGGCACGATCGGGATCATCACCACCTCGGCCATGCCCTTCGGCGGTTCGTCCGGCGTCAGCGGCGGCAGCATCTCGATCTCGAGATCATGCAGCGGCAGGTCGGAGCCGCGCGCGATCAGGTATTGGCCGAGATTCCACTGCCCGTTGCCGGGCCCGCCTTCGAACGGCGGCAGGGTTTCGAGCAGCGCGTAGCCGACGCCCATGGCAAAACCGCCATGCGACTGGCCAAGCACCACTTCAGGCACGAGCGCCTGGCCGCATTCGAACACGCTGTAGGCCTTGGCGATCCGCAGGATGCCGGTCGCGCGTTCGATCTCGACACGGACCAGCGTGCCGCACATCGAGGTGTAGGCGGTGCCGATCCGGTTGTTGTCGGTCGGCGGGAATTTCACGCTGATGCGATCGATCCGCTCGAACCGGCCGCGGCCGCGGCGGATCGCCAGTGCGTCGATCTCGGCGCGGTACTGCTCGCCGAACAGCGGGAAGCGCCCGCGCGACCAGGCCCAGCGCGAGAAGCTGTGCGCCACCGCGCCGGTGACGAAGCCGCGCGCATGCGCGGTCGCGGCAAGCTTCGGCAGCGACAGCGGCGCGAGATCGTCGAGCACGAGCTGGCTATCATTCCAGCGCGCCTTGTCCCATTGCCGGGCGCGCGGATCGGTCTTGCCGATGCGCCAGAGCTCGAGCGCGGCCGGCCACAGGCCGAAGCGGAAGATGACGCGGGCCGCCTCGGCCGAGGAGTGCGTGCCGACATGGGCGCCGATCGACGCACTCGTCGCCGAGCTGATCGCGGGCACCCAGCGCGGATTCTTCTCGGCGAGATCCTGGGTCTTCTGATCCATCGTGTAGGGATCGCCCGACGTGACGAGCCCGAGCGCGTCGTAGCTGTCGACCCGGGAGACGGCAACCTCATCGGCGACGGCGCCTAGATGGCCGGCAACGCGGTTGGCAAGCGCGGTGCCGATGCCGTTGCCCATCTCGACGTGATCGCAGAAGATCGCGATCCGTCCCTCGGGATCGATCTCGACCCGGCCGAGCGAGCAATCCGCGCCCGCGCCGTAATCCTTGGTGACGCATGCGACGCCGGTGCCGACCAGCCGTCCTTCCGTTGCCTTCTGCTTGAAGTCGGCGCGCTGCTGCCAGATCGGATGCTTTTCGAGCTTGTCGAGGATGTCTGACGTGCGCACCGACACGATGTAGGGGTTGCCGGTCATGGTCCGGCCGTTCTGCTTCAGCGAATTGTTGCGGCGGAACGCGATCGGATCGACCTTGAGCTCGCTGGCGGCCTCGTCGATCAGCACTTCGAGCGCAGTCATGGTCTGCAGCGTGCCGTAGCCGCGCATCGAACCGGCGGTGACGCCGCGCGAATGCAGCGCCACGGTGGTGACGTCGACCTTCGGGACGTCGTAGATGCCGATCGCCGCGGTGGCGGCCACGGTCGCGACGTTGGCGGAGAAGTTGGCGAGCCCGCCGCCGTCGAGCACATGGTCGGCGGCGAATGCCGTGATCTTGCCGCTCTTGCGATCGATGCCGATCCGCGAGCGCATCTTGATCGGGTGGCGCTTGATGCCGCCCTGGAATTGCTGGTAGCGGTCGTGCGCCAGCCGCACCGGCCGTCCCGGGAAGAACATTGCCGCCAGCGCCACGTAAAGCACGAATGGGGTGTGATCGCGGCCGCCGAAGCCGCCGCCGACATGGGCGAACTGCGCGTTGATGTGCGAGGGGCGGAAGGGCAGGCGGGCCTTGCCGAGCATGAAGGCGATCGACTCGGTCGCCTCATAAGGCGACTGCACGCCGAGCACCAGTTCGAGATTGCCGCTGTTGTCGCTGTACCAGGCGAGCCCGCTCTCCGGCTCGAGGAACATCGGATCGACCGACTGGGTCTCGAACTCGCGGTCGAGCACGAGCTGCGACGGATCGTCCTTGCCAAGCTGGGCGCGGATCGCTTCGCCATGGATCGCGGCCTTGGCGTAGTCGGCCTTGGTCTCCTTGGCGAGCGGCAGCCAGACCGGCAGCGCCGCGTTCTGGATGCGGCTCGGCGAAACCCAGCCGGCCTGGATCGGCGAATAGATGTCGGGCGCCTCTGGCGTGGCGCCGGCGACGCGGGTGAAGCGATAGGCGCCGTAGTTCGGCAGGATCACAGGGCCGGTTTCGTCGCCGAACTTGACGAAGCCGACATCGCGCAGCGCGAGGCGTGCGCGGTCGAAGGCGTCGAACTGCTCGAAGATCAGCAGCGCGACCGGCTGCCCGAGATAGAGCGGCGTCGTGCCGACCGGGCAGAACAGATCGCCGGTATAGAACTCCGGCACCCGCGTGCCGATCCGGTCGAGATCGGCCGATGTCACGACGACCGAGGGCTTCGCCGGACCATCGAGCCGGGCGAGGTCCATGCCGGCATAGACATGCGTGGCGTCGTTGGCGCGGACCAGGATGGCGTGCGAGGTGGTCGCAGGCCAGCCGGGCATGTCGGCGGCGCGAAAATCGGAGGCGTAGAGCTTTGCGCCGGTAACCTTGGCCACCCCGTCGACCCGGCCGGCGCCCTTGGCCGCCGGATTGAAATGGCCGCGCCCGGGAAGCGTCTCGCGGGTCGCGAAGGCCGGTTCCTTCGCGAGCGCCAGATGCGACAGGCTGACCGAGATGCCGCCTGCCGACAACCACTTCACGAAGTCGCGTCGCGAGGGCCACATGGTCTGATCTCTCATCACCGCTTCGGCGGCGCATCGCGCCGCAGTTTATGAATCGACAAAATACACGCTGCAGTGTTGCGGCAAAGCAAGCGCAATCGCAATGCCGCAATAGGTCGTAGCCTTCTCACTTGTAGATCTGGCCTCATTTGAGGTCGGCGATGGTGGCCGGTCCCGGACCCGGGGTGATCAGGGTCGGCCATTGCTTGGAACCGAACGGCACCAGCGGCGGCAGGAAGGTCGTCATGCCGCGCTTCTTGGTCTCGGCGACGATCGCCTCGCGCGCATCGCCCCCCATCAGTTCGTAGTCCATCAAATGGTAGCTGCCAAAGAACAGCGCGCCCACCGAGCGGTCGGCGATAATCCGGGTCAGCGACTCCAGCATGTCCGACGGCGTGGTGGTGAACGAAATCGTCTCGATCAGCATCAGGCGGCTGTTGATGGCGTCAGGCCCGAAGAACTGCGCCAGCACGCTGAAGATCACGTTGTTCTGCCGCGCGACGTAGATCGTGTTGCTCGCGCCATAGGTGTTGTCCCAGTCGGCGCCGAGCTGGGTCTTCCAGTCGGTCATGACGGTCATCCAGTGCGCGACCTGGGTCTGCGCGGCCCAGGCGACGTTCCTGGCGAGCAGCGGCGCCTGCTTCTTGCCGAACGCCTCGAGCGTCGCGAAGGGGATCGCACCGGCGGTGAGGCATTCATCCATGAAGGCGATGTTGTTCTTCAAGATGGCGCGGTTGTTGTCGCGCCAGTCCGCCTGCATTGGCGTGGCATCGAGCCCGTCGAGCGCCGACTGCATCCGGCTGCGATAGGCCTGCATCGAGCCGCGCCACGCCTTGTCGTCGGGATTGTCGACATACGGGCCGACCACCTCGGCCAGCGCCATCGTGCTGTGGCCGACCGACTTGAGCAGCTGATAGACCACCGGCACCTGCGGCGCTTCGGTCGGCGGCTTGCCCGGCCGGTACAGGATCAGGCGGCCGCCGGCGCCGGAGAACAGGCCGAGGATCACCGGATGCTTGTCGAGGATGTTCTTCTGGAAGATCCGCGCCGCATCGCCATAGAGCTCGAACATGCCGGTGTTGAGCGCCAGCACGTCCTTGGTCGCGATATCGGCCGGCGTGGAGGTGGTCTTGCCCGAGATCGGCGCCATGTAGTCGGGCAGCGGCTGGGCCGGCGCCGCGCTACCGCTGCCGAGCAGCATTGCTAGCGCAGCGACGACCAAACGGAAACGATGGGTCATGTTGTGCTCCTCGCAACCTCTGACCCACGCCGAAGCCGGGGATGCGGCCTCTCGACGCTGGCGGGATGCGCAATTCTTTTGACGCAGATGAACAGGGAGGGGCGGTCCCGCATGACGCAACACGACGAGGGCGGGTGCTTACAGCTAAGCGACGAATCGGCGGGTGTCCACACCCGGAGATTACGCGGGTGGTTGCGTCATCACGTCATTCGACGCCGGATTCAGCGGAGCTTTCTCATTCAGGGAATCAATCGCATCGACCGGCTTGTCGATGGCCTCAATCCTTGATCAGAAGCACGCCGCCGATGATCAGCGCGATGCCGGCCAGTCGTGAAATCGATATCGGATGCTGCGTCAGCCCGAACACGCCGAAATGGTCCATCGCAATGCCCGCGGTCATCTGGCCCGCGACCACCAGCGCCAGCAAGGTCGCGGCGCCGAGTGACGGCAGCAGCAGGATCATCAGCAGGATGAAGACGCCGCCGAGGATGCCGCCGCTCCAGGCCCACCATGGCACAGCCGATACCAGTTTCCAGGACGGCACCGGCTCCCGCGTCGCGACCAGCACGACCGCCATCGTCACGAAACCGCCGAGATAGCTGACGAGCCCGGCCCAGGCCGGCGAATTCAGGGCGGAGCGGAGGTTGCCGTTCAGGACCTGTTGAACAGCCACGGCGATACCGGCGCCGAGCCCGAGCAGATAGAGAAACCAGACTTGCATGTGACGCCCCAAAACCGGTCGCTGAAGTATTTCATGTCATATTCGATCGGCAACGTTCGTGGCATGCGTAAAGCACGGCGCGAAACCCTAAGGATTGGGCTTCCACCCACGTCCCAGATCGAATAAGAGGCCGCAAACCCTCAGTTCCCAGTATGAGCGCATGATCCGCCTCGATAACGTCTCCAAGCAAGTCGGCCACCAGATCCTCTTCATCGAAGCCTCCGCGGCGCTCCAGAAGGGCGAGAAGATCGGCCTTGTCGGCCCGAACGGCGCCGGCAAGACCACGCTGTTCCGGATGATCTCGGGCCGGGAAATCCCCGATGAAGGCCAGGTCTCGCTCGATCGCGGCATCTCGATCGGCTATTTCAGCCAGGATGTCGGCGAAATGTCCGGCCGCAGCGCAGTCGCCGAGGTGATGGACGGGGCGGGACCCGTCAGCGTGGTGGCAGCCGAGCTTCGGGAACTCGAGGCCGCGATGGCCGACCCCGACAAGGCCGACGAGATGGACGACATTATCGCGCGCTATGGCGAGGTGCAGCACCAGTTCGAGGAGCTCGACGGCTACGCGCTCGACGGCCGCGCGCGCGAGGCGCTGTCCGGTCTCGGCTTCAGCCAGGAGATGATGGACGGCGACGTCGGCAAACTCTCCGGCGGCTGGAAGATGCGCGTCGCGCTGGCGCGTATTCTTCTGATGCGTCCCGACGTCATGCTGCTCGACGAGCCGAGCAACCATCTCGATCTTGAAAGCCTGATCTGGCTGGAGCAGTTCCTGAAGGGCTATGAAGGCGCGCTGCTGATGACCTCGCATGACCGCGAGTTCATCAACCGCATCATCAACAAGGTGGTCGAGATCGACGGCGGCCAGCTCACCACCTATTCCGGCAATTACGAATTCTACGAACAGCAGCGCGCGCTCTCCGACAAGCAGCAGCAGGCCCAGTTCGAGCGGCAGCAGGCGATGCTTGCCAAGGAGATCAAGTTCATCGAGCGTTTCAAGGCACGCGCCTCGCACGCCGCTCAAGTGCAGAGCCGCGTCAAGAAGCTCGACAAGATCGAGCGGGTCGAGCCGCCGCGGCGGCGGCAGACCGTGGCGTTCGAATTCCAGCCGGCGCCGCGTTCCGGCGAGGATGTCGTCAGCCTGAAGAATGTCCACAAGGCTTATGGCAGCAAACGCATCTATGACGGGCTCGACTTCATGATCCGCCGCCGGGAGCGCTGGTGCGTGATGGGCATCAACGGCGCCGGCAAGTCGACGCTGCTGAAGCTGGTCGCCGGTTCAACCGAGCCCGACGACGGCGCGGTCGCGGTCGGCGGCAGCGTCAAGATGGGCTATTTCGCCCAGCACGCGATGGACCTGCTCGACGGCGAGCGCACCGTGTTCCAGTCGCTGGAGGACGCATTTCCGCAGGCCGGACAAGGCTCCTTGCGCGCGCTCGCCGGCTGCTTCGGCTTCTCGGGTGACGACGTCGAGAAGAAGTGCCGGGTGCTCTCGGGCGGCGAGAAGGCCCGGCTCGTCATGGCCAAGATGCTGTTCGATCCGCCGAACTTCCTGGTGCTGGACGAGCCGACCAACCATCTCGATCTCGCCACCAAGGAGATGCTGATCAATGCGCTCTCCGAGTTCGAGGGCACCATGCTGTTCGTCTCCCACGACCGGCACTTCCTCGCCGCGCTCTCCAACCGCGTGCTGGAGCTGACGCCTGATGGCATCCACCAATATGGCGGCGGCTACACCGAATACGTCGCGCGCACCGGACAGGAAGCGCCGGGGTTGCGGAGTTAGCTCACGTTTTCCACCGTGCGCAGAACGCCTCGACGTCGCCGGACTGGAATTCCGGTAGCCGCTCCCAAATGGTTTCGGGTGGCCAGTTCCACCAGGCGATCTGCGACAGCTCGGCCGCGATCTTGCGGTTGAACCGCTCCTTGATCGGCCGGGCCGGCACGCCGCCAACGATGGTGTAGGGCGCGACGTCGCGCGAGACCACCGCACCGGCCGCGAGCACCGCGCCGTCTCCGACGGTGACGCCGGGCAGCACGATCACGCCGTGGCCGATCCAGACGTCATTGCCGATCACGACGCGGTCGGCGCGCCGATCGCTGAAGAAGCCATGATCGCGCTCGGCGGAGGCCGAGTAGTATTCGGGGCAGTAGGTGAAACGATGCTGCGAGGGACGCTCGATCGGATGATTGGGCGCGCCGATCCGGACCTGCGCCGCGATCGCGCAGAACCGGCCGATCTGGGCGTCGGCGACGATGCAGCCGCTGCCGAGGTAGGAGTAATCGCCGAGTTCGGTGTATTCGATCGCGGTGTCGCCGAGGACTTCGCAGCAACGGCCGACCTTGACCTCGCGCAGCTTGACCGTCGGCTCGATGACGGTTTCGGCAAGCTTGGGGAGGGTTGGGTTCGATTCAGTCATATGATTGTCCTCGATCGGGCAATTCGCGCGGTGTGGTATCTATCACGGCGAGCGGGCAACGCGATGGTGGTTCGCAGTTTGCTGTCGCGGCCTGGTTCTTGAACTCGTCGACAACGGCAATCGCCTTGTTGAGCAAGTCCGCGCGCGGAATCAAGGCGCTAACCGGGTCGAGAAATATACACTGCGGATTGTTGCGCTATCGAAGGTATTGCGATTCGCATGCTTGCGTTTCAGGCCTCGATAGGTTCTAAGCCCGGTGACTTCATGACCGTTGGCATGAACAACAAGCGCGCCGCGTGGCTCTACCACATTCTGGACAGAGTTACATCGTAGCTCGCGCGCCCCCCAAATTCAGAGGATTTAAGCATGGCCAAGATGACGAAGAATCAATTGATCGACGCGATTGCCGAGGGCACGCAGATATCGAAGAACGACGTGAGGACTGTCATCGAGCATATGGCGACTGTTGGCTACAAGGAGCTGAACGAATCCGGCGAGTTCGTCATTCCTGGCTTTGTGAAAATGTCCGTCGTGCATAAGCCTGCCACGGAAGCTCGCAGCGGTGTCAATCCTTTCACGAAAGAGCCGATGGAATTTGCAGCGAAGCCGGCCAGCAAGTCGGTCAAGGCGTCACCCCTCAAGGTCGCCAAGGACGCTGTTTAAAGACTACGGTTTGCGGCAAGCCACGCGCGCAAGCAATGCAACGGCGCATGGCCTGCCGCGCTGTGTCCGGCTTGTCCGGCTCAGCATCGCCCGCTACGCTTCTCAAAAAGGCTGGAGCGAAGCGGCATGAAGCAGATCAGGATCGGCGACATCACGATCGACGCGGTGATCGAGCGCGAGGGGCCGTGGCGGCGGCCACAGGATTTCTTCCCGACCTATGACGACGCCGTGTTCAAGCATCATTTGAAGACGATGGAGCCGGAAGTCTTCGATGCCGCGCGCGGCATGATGTTGATCACCTATCAGACCTTCGTGGTGCGGACGCCGCGCTACACCATCCTGGTCGACACCTGCACCGGCGAGGACAAAGGACACCCGCCGCCGTTCGATTTCCCGGGCAAGGAGCGCTGGCGCAACGAGCTGTTCGCGCTCGGCATCTCCTATGAGCAGATCGACTACGTGTTCTGCACCCATCTGCATATCGATCACACCGGCTGGAACACCACGCTGCGCGACGGCCGCTGGGTGCCGACCTTCCCGAACGCGAAATACGTCTTCCACAAGGGCGAGTATGCCGCCTGGGAGGCCGAGAACGCCAAGGGCGCCAATCCGCCCGGCACGGTGTTTCGCGACAATTGCCTGCCGATCGTCGAAGCCGGGCAGGCGCTCCTGGTCGACGACGACTATGCACTCGACGACACCGTCACGCTGACGCCGACGCCGGGCCATTCGCCCTGCCATTGCTGCGTCAACATCTTCTCGAAGGGGCAGCGCGCGGTGGTCGCCGGCGACCTGATGCACCACGCGATCCAGTGCCGCCAACCGGACTGGTCGGCCAAGCCCGATTGGGACCCGAAGCAATCGGCGGTCTCGCGGCGAAAGTTCTTTGCCTCCGTTGCCGGGACCGACACGGCTGATCCTGCCGATCCATTTTCCGGCGCCTACCGTCGGCCTGATCAAGGCGGACGGCGACCGCTTCGACTATCGCTTCAAGCGCGAGTAGGCGGCGCGGGCGTTCGGGGCAATGTCAGCCGGACCGCGCCGTGCTGGTCCGGCGCGGAACCTGGGTCAGAAACCGCTCGAGATCGCTGCACAGGCGGTGGGCGAGCTCTTCGTCGATCTCGAACGTCGCGATGATGCCAGCGCACTCGATTGCGATGGTGCCGCGCAATGGTGCGGCGGAGACCGCTGATACCACGATGCTTGTTGCTCTCTGCATGGTCATGTCGTCAACTTCCCCTCGGGCCGGGTGCCACCAATCCTGATCTCGGAATGACGGCGCGTCCCTTTCGCTTTCGTTCTTCGATGAATCGTACGCCGATCTCGGTGCCGTCGACACGAACCAGCTCGCAGCGGCGGAACGCCAGTCCGCGCGAGGACAAGACCAGGAAGAACTCCTGGGCCTTCAGCACATCAAGCGTTCCGTCGACCTCGAGCCGGGCACCGTTTTGCGAGACGTCGAGCAGGATGCAGCTCCGCCGCCACGTGCCGTCGACTCCCATGAGATTGACGGGATGGCGCGTCTCAAGCTTGACGCGCTCCGACCTGCGGTCACCATACGCCATAACGCAACTCACACTGCCTGAAGGGGTTTCGCAGCGAGACCGGCATCGATGGCGGCGCGGATCGCGTGCTGGAACTCGGGGCGTGCGATCCTGAGCAGCCGGGCCTGCTGGCGCGGCGTGGATCGCACGACGAGGTCGGCAAGAACGTGGTGAGGCAGGTCCTTGCGCGAGACCAACGCGGCTGCGATGTCCTCGTCACGCTCGGCGGCATCGACCATCATGGCAAGGCCTGCGCTGGTCATGTCCGCGCCGGGATTGCCTGCGAGCGCGCGAAGCACATTGCTGTCGCCGCGCATCAGCAGAATGTCCGTGAGCTCCTGGTTGACGGCCTTGCGTCCTGCGATGGCGCAGAGATGTCCCTCGGCCCGCATCCAGGCAATGTCGATCAGATCGGCGTCCGGAATGCACGCGCAGTTTCGCAGGATCGGCGCGGCGACATCGGCATCGTCATGGTTGGCGAGGCGACGAGCGAGCTCCCGCGGCACCAGGCGCAAGTCCGCGAGCGAGCGGCTGAGCGTGGTCAGGGTCCGCAGCTCGACGCTCTCAATCAGACGGATCAGGATATCGTCGAACAGCTTGACCTGGTGCTCGCTGAGGCGGTGAGCGTCGTCGAGAAACAGCCCGGCCACCTCCTGCAGCATGCGCGTGCGGAGGTCTGGGGGACCGGCTCTCAAGACGTGGTCGAGCTTGGCAATAAGATCGGGCGAGGCAATGGCTGTCATTGCGGTCCCTAAAATGTTCCGCGACGGGGAACATCATCGTTCCCGACGTCAATCTGCTCCTCGAATCTTTAATACGGGTATAGAAATTGATGTGGAGGCTGATCCCAACGGTGGATATCCCGGCAAACACTATCGAAATTCGGCAGTAGCGCTATTTTTCCAGATTGTCCGGTTCAACCAACGGACCGCATTTTTGCTGATTGAGCTCATTGGACGATTCGTATTTTGTGCACGGAATTTATCAATGCGGCCGGCGCGCTGTGCGCGGCGCTGCCTGCGAATTTTAGAGATCATTTCACAGGAGCAGTCATTTGACGGCGCCATTGCTGGTGCCGAGAGTCTTTCGTTTTGACGATGTTGATGCATTCCGGAGTTCGATCCGAGATCTGGATGTTGATTTCACGCCACTTGCACGGAAGATTTCGGCCGAGCAGGTCATCCTGAGTTTGCCGGGATGCGAGCTCAATTACACGCGGTCCTTTCCGCGGATCGTCGACGCGCAGCTTGCGCGGCACACGACCGCGGTCGGCTTCACGATGGATGACGGCGTTCCGATGCGGTTCAACGGCGTCGAGCGCGATCGCGCGGTGATCGTGCTCGGCGGCGGCGGCGCGTTCTACACCTCCGTGGAGCAGACGCCCCGCCAATATGTCTCGATGATGTTCACGCCCGAGATTGTCGACCGCGGCTGGCCGAGTGCCGGGCTCCATTTCAGCATTCACGAGATCTCTCAACGCGCGCAGGATCGGCTGCGCGAGGTGGTGAGGCAGGTTCTGCTCGTCACGTCGCACCAGGTCACGATTGCAAAGTTCGCGACGGGTGCGTCGATCAAGGAGACGCTGCTCGCCGCAATCGACAACGCGTTCGCCGAGATCGTGCCGGCCAAGTGGGCGACGCGGGCGAACACGACGCGCCAGTTCAAGGTCTTCAACGACGCGCGCGCCATTCTGGCCGGCGACGTGGCTCACCCGATCTACAGCGGCGAACTCGCCCGGCAGATCGGCGTGTCGGTGCGCACGCTGCATGACGCGATCCAGCGCTATCGGGGCATCAGCCTGCATCGCTATCTGCGGCTGCGCCGGCTCTGGCTGGTGCGCCAGCAACTGCTCGCCGGCGCGCCCAGCGTCAAGGCCTGTGCGCTGGCCTACGGGTTCTGGCACCTCAGCGATTTTTCGCGGAGCTACCGGTCGCAGTTCGGGGAAGCGCCATCGGAGACGCTGGCGGCCTCGCGCCGCACTGGCGTCGCGCCCGCCGAACCGGCTGGCGGTAGACACGATTCGTAACAATTCGCCTGAACGGAATCTTAACGCCCGCCGAGGAATCTGTTGGTACGATTCCACCAGAGGCGGGCTGATGCATCCCCGACGATTTGCGCGTGTTCGTCCGACAGGATGTGTATCCAGCGTGGTCAAGCTCCAGCTCGAACCGAAGGCGCCCCTGATCGAATGCCGGCTGGTGGACTATTCCGCTGGCGGGGCCTGCCTGGAATTCTCCAAGCCGGTCCAGCTGCCCGAACGCTTCGAGATGTTTCACGGCAGCACCCGGAAGCGTTGCCGGCGGGTCTGGAGCAAGGGCGTCCGGGTCGGCGTCTCGTTCTGAGGACGCCGATCAACAACGGTTCGGGCCGCGCCCTGCGCGACCCGATTGAGTCCCGATGAAGTCTGTCCCGATTGAGGGGGCTAAATAAGCGCCGGCGAGGGGCTCAGGCGCCGCTCTGGCACTTCTTCATGAACGAGGTCTTGGCCGCGCCGGCGAGCTTCTTGCCGTCGGAGCCCACCGCCTTGGTCTCGCAGGTATCCATCGTGCACTTCTTCATGAACGAGGTCTTGGCCGCGCCGGCCAGCGGCTTGCCGTCCTTGCCGACGGCCTTCGTCTCGCAGGAGGCGTCCTGTGCAAATGCCGAACCGGCGGCAAAGGTCGCGATCACGGCCGCCAAGAAAATCCGCTTCATCTGGGTTCTCCCTAAACCAAACCAGTGGCCGGATTGGATATCGGATTCTTGGCCCGATCAAGTTCCCACAGCCGAATTTGTCTATAAAATACCCGGATTGCCGTGAGAAATTTCCGTGTGCAGCGCGGAACAAAATGGGGGAAACGCGGAATGGAATTCGAGACGCTGGTACAGACACGCAAAAGCGTGCGCGGCTTCAAGAAGCAGCCGGTGTCCCGGGCGACCGTCGAGGAGATCATCGAGGTGGCCAAGCGCGCGCCGTCCTCGATGAATACCCAGCCCTGGCACGTCCATGTCCTGACCGGGGCGCCGCTGGAAGAAGTGCGCCGCCGCAACATGGAGGAGATGATCGCCGGCGCCAAGGCCAAGCGCGACATCATCAGCCATGGCGAGTACCAGGGCGTGCACCGCGGCCGCCAGGTCGACATCGCCAAGAAGCTGTTCGGCGCCATGGGGATTGCCCGCGACGACAAGCCGATGCGGCAGGACTGGGTGCTGCGCGGCTTCCGCCAGTTCGACGCCCCGGTCTCGCTGGTGCTGGCTTACGACCGGATCCTCGATCCCGGCGCGGTCTGCCATTTCGACCTCGGCGCGCTCTGCTACGGCATCGTCCTGGCAGCCTGGGATCGCGGCCTCGGCAGCGTGATCAACGGCCAGGGCATCATGCGCTCCGACATCGTGCGCGAGGTCGCCAACATCCCGGAAGACCAGGTGATCATGACCTGCGTCGCGATGGGCTATCCCGACGACAGTTTTGCCGCCAACGCAGTGCGGTCGGACCGCGAGGCCAACAGCGATTTTGTCCGCTATGTCGGCTTTGCCGATTAGGAGGCTGCGACCAGCGCGGAGCCGCGGCAGCATCGGCGATCTGAGCACCGATCGTCGATCGCCTGCTGGCAGCCAATCACCTCGTGCTGCGTGATCGATTGCTCGACGCGCCCGGTCGGCCGACGCAATGGCGCACGCGCTGACCGCGCCGCGGGATATTGAATTCCGCACCATGAAACCCTCGCGCGAGCGTGAGTGCGAGTGCACGTTTCCGCTATTTGTGCCGACAAAAAATGCGCTACTGGTTTTGTGAAGCGAAACAGCACAGGCGAGGAATCCCAGATGAGCGATGACGAACAGACAGCCATGATCCGCGAGACCGTCGCGAGATTCGTCGATCG
The DNA here is from genome assembly GCF_056429065.1 of Bradyrhizobium sp. USDA3010. Taxonomy (NCBI): domain Bacteria; kingdom Pseudomonadati; phylum Pseudomonadota; class Alphaproteobacteria; order Hyphomicrobiales; family Nitrobacteraceae; genus Bradyrhizobium; species Bradyrhizobium sp. USDA3010. The sequence goes on along the minus strand of NZ_JBWJZD010000009.1, from coordinate 165,941 downwards.
CGAACTGATCCCGCTCGAGCCGCAATATCTGAAATCGAAACTGCCCGGCAGCGATCATCCCGAGCTCACCGCAGAGCAGCGCAAGCGGTTGCGCGACGTCTCCAAGGAACTCGGCCTCTGGGGCCTCGATGCGCCCGAGGATCTCGGTGGCCACGATTTGCCGACGCGCACGATGGCCGCAGTGCATGAAGAGCTCGGCCGCAGCTGCGTGCCGTTCGTGCTGCCGCCGGACTCGCCGAACCTGCGCATGCTGCAGGCGGTCGGCACCGAGGCGCAGAAGAAGAAATATCTGCAGCCCTATATCGAGGGCCGGATGGTGTCGGCGATCGCGATCTCCGAGCCCGGCGCCGGCGGCGATCCCGCGGGCATGAAGACGCGCGCCGTGCTCGATGGCGAGCAGTGGGTGCTGAACGGTCGCAAGATCTGGATCAGCAATGCGCGCGCCGCCGACTTCATCATCGTGATGGCGCGCGTCGGCAACGACCAGCGCCAGGGCGGCATCACCTCCTTCATCGTCGAGAAGGGCACGGCGGGCTTCATCATCGAGCGCGAGATCCCGATGGTCGGCGGCGGCTCGACCTATGAGATCGTGTTCGAGGATTGCCGCATCCCGAAGGACTCGGTGCTGGGCGAGGTCGGCAAGGGCTATGCGCCGATGCAGCTGCGCCTGCGCACGCGGCGGCTCGAGATGGGATCGACCTGCGTCGGCATCACCAAGCGCGCGCTCGACATGATGTGCGAGCACGCCAAGCAGCGCGAGACGTTCGGCGTCAAGCTCGCCGAGCGCCAGGCGATCCAGTGGTGGATCGCCGACATCTCCACGCGTATGCATGCCTGCCGGCTGATGGTGCGCGAGGCCGCCGACAAGACCGATCGTGGCGAGGACATTCGCCACGAGGCCTCGATGATCAAGGTGTTCGCGACCGAAATGGCCTATGACGCCTGCGACCACGCCATGCAGACGCTCGGCGCGCTCGGCGTGACACTGGAATTGCCGCTGAACGCGCTCTGGCAGAAGGCCCGCCTGATGCGGGTGTACGAAGGCCCGAGCGAAGTCCATCGCCAGGCGATCGCCCGCCGCGTGCTCGGCCTGCGCGGCGGCTAGAGGGCGGCAAAGCCTTCAGGCACCCCCGTCATTGCGAGCGCAAGCGAAGCAATCCATCGCGCCGCAAGTTGGGGCATGGATTGCTTCGTCGCTATCGCTCCTCGCAATGAGGCGGACAGAGCCCTGTCGCTCGGTGATCGCAGCGTGCCAGTCGACTACGCCGCCCGGACGTCCGAGAGGAAGCGGTTGACCTGGCCGGCGAGGTCCTTGGACTGCGTCGAGAGCTGCTCGGCGGCGCCCAGCACCTGGGTTGCAGCCGCGCCGGTGTCGTCGGCGGCGCGCTGCACGCCGGAGATATTGGAATTGACCTCCTGGGTGCCGCGCGCGGCTTCCTGAACGCTGCGCGAGATCTCCTTGGTCGCCGAGCCCTGCTCCTCGATGGCGGCGGCAATCGCGGTGCCGATCTGGTCGATCTCGGTGATGACGTCGACGACGCTCCGGATCGCCGTCACGGTCTCGTCGCTTGCGGTCTGGATCGCGGTGATCTGCTCGGAGATCTCCGTGGTCGCCTTCGCGGTCTGGCCGGCCAGCGACTTCACTTCCGAGGCGACGACGGCAAAGCCGCGGCCGGCCTCGCCGGCGCGGGCCGCCTCGATGGTGGCGTTGAGCGCGAGCAGGTTGGTCTGCGCCGCGATGCTTTGGATCAGCGTCACGACGTCGCCGATCTTCTGGGCGCCTTCGGCCAGCGAGCGCGCGGTGTCGCCGGTGCGCCTTGCATGGTCGACCGCACGTGCGGCGATCTCGGTCGAGGTCGCGACCTGGCGGGCGATCTCCGAGATCGAGGAGGTCAATTCCTCGGTCGCGCTCGCCACCGTCTGGACGTTGGTCGAGGTTTGATCCGACGCCGCGGCGACGACCGCGGCCTGGCGGTTGGTGGCGGCCGCGGTGGCGGACATCGATTGCGCGGTGTCCTCCATCACCGAGGACGCGGCAGACAATCCGCCGACCAGCTCGGTGACCTTGGCTTCGAAGGCGCGGGTCAGATCGTCGAGCACGCGGGCGCGGCGCATCTTGACGTCGTTCTCGGCTTCCTTCTCGCTGGCGAGGCGATCGGCTTCGATCCTGTTGTCCTTGAACACTTGCACGGCGGCGGCCATCGCGCCGATCTCGTCGTTGCGCGCGGCGCCCGGGATCGCCTCGGCGACGTCACCCGCGGCGAGGCGCGACATCCGGCCGGTGAGGGCGGCGATCGGGTTGAGGATGCGGCGGCGGACCACGACGATGAGGCCGGCGCTGACGGCAACGACCGCGAGCAGCCCGATCAGCGCGATCACGAAGCTGAAGCGCGCCGACGAATAGGCGCTCGCAAGCACCTGCTCGGCATTCTCGTAGAACGCGTCGCGCACGGTGATGATGGAGGCGAGGCCGATCTGCGATTCCGGATAGTAGGTGTCGAGATCCAGCTCATACTTGCCGGTCACTGCGCCTTCCTTGGCAAGCTTCAGCGCTTTGCCGAAGCGCTCGACATAGTCGGCCTGCATCTTGCCGAGCGCCGTCACGACGTTCGCGGGTGTCGCCGGATTATTGCGCAATTCCTGCAGCGTCGAGAGGATCTGCTCGGTGCGGCCGGTTGAGCGGTAAAGTTCCAGCTTCTCCTGATCGGTCGCGACGCGCTTGGCGCCGACCAGCGCCTTGTGCAGGCTGGCATTGAGGCCGCCGGTGTCGCGCAGCATCCAGGCGACATTGGCGTAGCTGGCCTGGCGATAGGCATTGCCGTCGAGGCCGGCGAGCCGGCGCACCTGCTCGTCGAGCAGCGTGGTGACACCGGCGTTGAACACGGAATTGTCGGCGACGATCTTGCCGGCGGCGGCGCGGCGCGCATCGGCCGGACCTGCGATTGCAGTCGCGATGGCGTCGCGCAGCCCGGCAAACTTCACCTTCAGCGCGTCGATCTCGCGCGCGACGGCCTCGCCATCGTCGAGCGATCCCGGCAGGGTGGCGCGCACCTGATTGACCTTGGCCAGTGCGCCGTCGGTCAGCTGGCGCTGACGGTCGAGTTCGGCGATCTGCTTCGGATCGATCGTGCCGCCTGCGAGCAGCAGGTTGGTGGCGTAGCCACGCTCGGGGTTCATGTAGCGCGGGATATCGCCGACGGCGCGGACGATCTCGAGCCGGCTCTGCGCGGTCGAAACCTTGTCCATGGTCTGGTACTTGGTCGCCGCGACATAGGCCGCCAGGCCGCCGCCGACCGCGGACAATGAGACGATCGCGGCCGTCAGGAGAGTACCGATTTTCATGGGATGCGCGCCATTTCTTGACGAAAGAGGGAAGGCCTCAACCGTACCGGGTGCGCATTAAGCTTGGGTTTATGATGCGGGAGCCGTGGCGGTCCCGCACATTCGTATTGTCCGAAAGTCGGAGGCGCCGGGCCGTTCGGCCGCGCGTGGCGGCACGGCGGTGACGATCAGCGCTCGTTGTCGTCAGCGCCCTTGGTCGCGGCGCGGGGCAGGGTCGTGCCGCTGGAGCCGGCCTCGCCACAGGGGAGCTGGTTCCAGGTGCCGTCGGCGGCCTGCTGGTAGGCCTGGCAGCCGGTCGAATTGGTTGTGGTGGCGGCTTTTTCGTCGGCTTTCTGCCGCTCGGCACTCTTCGCCAGCGCCGGCGTGGCAATGGCAGCGATGGCCGCGAGCGAGCCTGCGAAAACCAGCTTTGCGATCCGCATGTCGGGTTCTCCTTCTCGAAGCGAACGCATATCCAGAAAACAAATCTGGCAATTTTTGGCCGCGGCGAGGGACCTGCGACGAATTGCTTAATGCCGGGAAAACGCGCCGGAAATGCCGTTAACATCTGCGCGCGAGCCGCGGGACGGCCCTCGCAGCGCCATGGTAGGATCGCGCCATCATGACCCACCGCATTCTCGTTCTCTACGGCTCCTATCGTTCAGATCGCATGGGCATCCGCCTGGCGCATTTCGTCGTCGACGGTCTTCGTGCGCGCGGCAACGATGTCGAGTTGATCGACGCCAAGGAGGTCGGCCTGCCGATGCTCGACCGGATGTACAAGGAACATCCCAAGGGCCAGGCGCCGGCCGTGCTCGAAACGCTCGCCGGAAAGATCCGGGACGCCGACGGCTTCCTGTTCGTCACCGGCGAGTACAATTGGGGCATCCAGCCCGGGCTGAAGAACCTGACCGATCATTTCCTCGAGGAATGGTTCTGGCGTCCTGCGGCGATCGCGAGCTACTCGGCCGGGCGTTTCGCCGGTGCGCGCGCCGCGACCGCCTGGCACGGCACGCTGTCGGAGATGGGTATGGTGGTGGTGTCGAGCACGATCAGCGCGGGGCCGATCGCGCAGACCCTGTCCGCCGAAGGCAAGCCGATCGGCGAGGGCGGCAAGTCGCTCGAACGCGCATTTCCACGCTTTGCCGACGACTTCACCTGGTGGATCGAAGCCGCCAAGGCACAGCGGGCGCGCAAGGCGCCGCCATACTGAGCACAGGGCTGCACGTCCTCCTCGGAGACAGGCATCATGAGCCTCTTCACATCGCCTTTCGATCCCGCGCGCGAGGCAGCCCTGGTGACCGGTGCCGGTAACGGCATTGGCCGGGCCATCGCGCAGGCCCTGGTCGGCGAAGGTGTGCGCACGGTTTTCGCCGACCTGCATGCGGACAAGGTATCGGCCGCCATCAAGGCCGCTCCGCGTCCTGATCTCGCCGTACCCTGGGTCGGCGATCTCGCGCAACGTGCAGCGTGCGACGCCTTGCTGGCACATGCGCAAGCCGCGGTCGGGCAGGTGACGCATTTCGTCCACAGCGCCTCGCCGCCGCGCCGCGAGGCCGATCATGTGATGGCGGTCGACGAAGAGACCTGGCGGCAGATGCACGCGGTCAATCTCGATGCCGGTTTTCATCTGTCGCGCGAACTGGCGCGCAAGCTGATCGCGGCGAAGCGGCCGGGCGCGCTTCTGCTGCTCACCTCGCTGCACGCCGGCACGCCGCGCAACCTGCCGCATTACTCGACGGCGAAGGCCGGGATGGCGATGCTGGTGAAGGAGCTGGCGAAGAGCTGGGGCAGCTACGGCATCCGCGTCAATGCGCTGGTGCCCGGTGCGATCGCGGCCGGCGGCTTCGTCGCCGATCCCGCGCTGGCCAAGCACATTCCGCTGGGGCGGCTTGGCCAGGCGGACGATCTCGCGCCGATGGCGCTTGCCGTGCTCTCGCACAAGCTCTCCGGCTACGTCACCGGCGCATCGATCGTGGTCGACGGCGGCCTGTCGCTGACCAATTGGTTCGCGCCGCCAGAGCTCGATTGAGAATCGAAATCTACTCCTTCGTCCGGATGTAGCCCGCCAGCCGCGTCTTCTGGTCCTGGCACCAGGTCGTCATGCTGCCGGCGCGGCGCTGGTCGAGGTCGGTGGTCTGGGTCGCGATCGCGACTTCGGTCATCAGGTCGTCGGCCTGCTTCTCGCCCATCTTGCCGCCGGTGTGCATGTAGGCGATCGCCTTGCGCACCTGCTCGGTGGTGCCGTCGGGCAGGTGCATGTCCTGCGCGCGCTGCACGAGGTCCTGATAGACGAGATCGGTGCCGGGGCACTCGACCTTGGCGGCAAAGGCCTGCAGCACCATCGTGACATAGGCCGCGCGCGGATCGGCGTGGGCCGGTGTTGCTGCGACGATCAGGCCGCCGATCAGCAGAGCGTAGCGCATCGAATTCCTCCCGATGTTTTAGAGATTTTGCCGCAAGGCTAGCGTCCGCGGGAACCGACTGCAACCAGAAGGACACACTTCCCGAGGGAACCGATCAAACAGCCGTGTTCCAATCTGCGCTGCCACGATTTCAGCACGATTTCGGCAGCAAGTGCCACAACTTGACGCAGGGGAGAATGATCGTGTCGAAGTTGGGGCTTGCTGCGGTGCTGATGGGTTCGCTCGCACTTGGCGGCTGCATGCAGGCGACGCTGTCGCCGGTGACGGATGCCGCGATGACGCCGCGCGATCGGCAATTGCTGGCGCATCCGCCCTATGCGGAGGCCAAGATTCCGGATCAGTTCCAGCGCCACATTGTCGATTACACGCGGAAGGAGCAGCCGGGTTCGATCCTGGTCGATACCGACGCGCGCTACCTCTACTACGTGCTGCCCGGCGGCAAGGCGATCCGTTACGGCGTCGCCGTCGGCGAGGAGGCGATGGCCTTTTCCGGTGTGGCCACCGTCGGTCGGATGGCGGAGTGGCCCGATTGGGTTCCGACCCAGGATATCCAGGAGCGGCTCGGACCGTATCCGAAGCGTGTCGCCGGCGGACCGGCCAATCCGCTCGGTGCCCGGGGCATCTACCTCTATCAGGGCAACAAGGACACGCTCTACCGTATCCACGGCACCAACCAGCCCGAATATATCGGGCAGGCGATCTCGTCGGGCTGTATCCGCATGAACAATGCCGACGTCATCGATCTCTACCAGCACGTCAAGCCGGGCGCGACCGTGGTCGTGCTGCCCCCGGGACAGAGCGCGTAAAGCCGTGAACCGTAGGGCGGATTAGCCCACCGGATCCGCGCGAAGCGCGGCCCGATGACAGGCTCCCGCGTATTCCGCCATCAGTCGAGGCAGCGGCGGCGGATTACGCTTGCGCTAATCCGCCCTACTTTTTGAGTCCCGTTAGCGCAACGGCATCGGCGGCCGAACCACGGGGCCGTTATCATCAGCATCGACAACAGAGGACGGCTGCTGCGGCTGAACCGGCCGCGGTGCTACCGTCTGCGGTGAGGCTGCAACGGGCGCCGGTAGCGGTGCTGCTGATGCCGGTGGTGGCGGCGGGATGTAGGCCTGCGCCGGCGGGTACGACCGGCGCACCGGCGGTGAAGCAACAGCTGTGCGTGGCGCCGCAGGCGGCGGCGTGATCGCGGCACGCGGGCGCGGCGCGACCGGCCGTGGTTCGACGGCCCTGGTCTCGGTCGTCCTTGCGACCCGCTGAGTCAACTGATCCTGGCTCGCCTTCAGCTGATCGATGCTGGTCTTGAGCTGCTCGATCTGCTGTCCCATCGACGCGAGATCGCGCGCCATCGACTGCAACAGCTGCGTTTGGTCAGCTGGTGCTGCCGGGGCAACCGGTGCCGCCGCTGCAACGGGTGCTGCGGTCGCCGCTGGCTGCGCTGCAGCGACGTCCTGTGGCGCGGCCGCCGGAGCAGCTTCGGCCGGCTGATCGGCGGCAGCCGCCTGCGCGGGCGGGCTCGCCTGGTCGGGAGCGGGAGTGGCCTTGCCTGGCAGCAGCGACGTCAGGGCCTCGACCTGAGGCACGTATTCGGCCACCACCTGCTTGACGCGATGCCCGTAGTGTTGCCACGCCGCGGTGCCCATGGCGCCGGCGATCGCGAACACGAACCAGAAGGCGCGGATCGCCCATTTGCTGGTCGGACGCGGCGCGCGTTCAAGTCTGATGTCGTCCAGCCTGCCGTCATGGCTTGCGGCGCTGTACTCCGGCGCGGCCGGCGGCGCCGTCACCGGTATCGGCGTCACCGGCAGCACCGAGGCGGCAGGCGCGACCGGTGGCGTGGACGAGGGCGCAAGGCTCGGGCCGAACCAGGGCTCGCGTTGCCCCGCCGCTCCCTTGGCGGCGGGTGCCGGCGCGGCGGCGGCATTGTCCGGGCGGGTTGCGGTGAAGCTAGGTTCGATTGCGAAAATATCGTGCGGATCTGCGTCTTTCAGTGTCGATTGCATGGCGGTCCCCGTTTCAGTCCAAGGTCAACCGCAAATGGGCGGCCGGCAATTTGAGTTCTGTATCGACCCCTGGCCCTGGCCCCACGACTCCAGTCCGGTTTGACCAAAGCAAGGCGAGAGGGTGGAGAGGTTGGGGAGTTTCGGGAACCGACGCTGGGAGCCGGGGGGCGGTCGCCGACCTGCGCGCCTGGGGAAGCTCCGGGGTCGCATGTCCGAGTGAATCTCCCTGGTTGTGTGGCGCATCCACCACAGCCGAGGGGAAATCGGGTCGCCTGCGGCCCGTCCGACCGCGTTCCGCCACCGTTCCGCCCCGATTGGATTCGGCCATGCGGGTGTTGGATTTTCGGCTTGGGCTGGGGCGCGAGTTGGGGATGCAACATGTCACGCGACGATGCAGTCATTTCGTACGTCGACGTCAAACGCAGCGCGCGCGGTGTTGCGCCCGCAATTGCATTGGCTCGTGCGCGAAAGCCGCTGCGGCTCTGCGCCATCGTGATCGGCGCCGCGTCGCTTGCGGCCTGTGCGCAGTCCTCCGTCGTCAGCCAGCGCTCGCAGGCGCTCGCGAGCCGGCCAGCATCGGCCGAGCCGACGCGGGCTGCGTCATCGGCGATGCGCACACATGTCGCAACGGCGCGCAAGCACACGCCATACGCCTCGCGCAAAGGCGGCGAGACCAGGATAGCGTCGCAGGGCGTCGCGAGCTTCTACAGCGAAGGGCAGGAGACCGCGAGCGGCGAGAAGTTCAACGCGCACGAACTGACCGCCGCGCATCCGACATTGCCGTTCGGCACCAAGCTGCGCGTCACCGACGTCAAGACCGGCCGCTCGGTCACCGTGCGTGTCAACGACCGCGGGCCCTACGTTCCCGGGCGCATCGTCGACGTCTCGTATTCCGCCGCACAGTCGCTCGGCATGATCGGCAAGGGCGTCGCGAATGTCCGGCTCGACGTTGTGCAGTGAGCGGTGTCGCAAGTCAGGTTCGGGATTTTTTGCCGAACGGATCGGGAAAAAGTCCCGGCGTTGCACGCGCTTTAATCCTGTTGTCCGAACGCTGGCAACAAATAGAATTGATGCCGCTACTTCCCGCGCTCTCCTTTTCCAGGCGCGTGGATTTCAACCCAACGAACCTTCCCCGCCTTGGCGTCCCACCGAGGCGGGGTTTTTCTTTGAGACATGTGCGCTGAGTGCGTTCACCGGGTGGGCCTGAGCCATCAGCGGCAAGACGCGGCACATGCTGGATATGCCGACCTTGATGGGCAAGTTGAGCTAGCCGCGACCGCACGTTGCGCTCTGCCGTATCTGGCGCCTGTGCTTCCACCAAATTGTCATGCTCCCGGCGAATTGCGGCCCAACGCCGCTGCCAACACACCGCCGAACGGATGACGTCGGCGAGGGACAAGCATTGGCCTACAAGATGATCGCAGAACGCGAGAACGAAACGGTCAGGATCGAGCGGGAGAGCACCTTCATCATTATCGCCAAGGCCAAGGTCTGGGCGAGCGAGGGATGGCAGGTGGTGATCACCGACAAGGACGGAAAATCATACCCGCCCGAGGAATTCGACAAGCTGCTCGCGGCGTGATGTTCTCTGTTTGCGCATGATCTTTCCGGAAAACCGCTTCACACTTTTCCGGATCATGCGCTAGCGCTGCGCTGACACCAGGATCATCATCGGCCGTTCCAGTTCGTCGGCCAGTTCGGGCACAGCCTTGATCTGCTCCCGCGTCGGGGAGAATTCCTCGACATGGCGAAGCGTGAAGCCGGCGCCGATCAACGCATTGAGCGTGGTGCCGACGGTGCGGTGATATTTCAGCACGCCTTTCACATACCAGTCGGTCCGGCGTTCGCCTTCGACGAAGTAGCGGTTGACCGGCCAGGTCTTGCGGCCGTCCTGATCCTGTCCCCAGTCGGGATGGGCGGCCGCCATGTAGATCGGATGCTCGATGGTGAAGACCAGATACCCGTCCGGAACGAGGGTGCGATACAGCATCCGCGCTAGGCGATCGAAGTCCCTGATGTAGTGGAAGGTGAGGGCGCTGTAGGCGAGATCGAAGGAGGCCTTCGGCAGCTCCAGCGTTTCGAGGTCGGCGATCTCGTAGGTGATAGCCGGATCCTGCGTCATCGCCGTGGCGCGCGCGATCATGTTCTGCGAGAGGTCGACGCCGAGCACGCCGGAGGCGCCTTGCTCGCGCATCCAGCGCGACACCCAGCCGAAGCCGCAGCCGAGATCGACCACGCGCTTGCCGGTGATGTCGGGCAGCATGGCACGGATGGCGGGCCATTCGGGCGCGCCGAGCAGTCCGCGGACCTGCCGCGGCAACTGGCTGTAGCCGGCGAAGAAGCCGGGGTCGTCGTAGATGTTCTGCGCCATGGTCACGGCAACTCGGGAAGGAGCGGGGTCCGCCTCTCTGTATCCGCCGCCGCGGCGCGTGGAAACGGTTGATTCCGTTGCGCCGGCCAGGATGCTGGAACCAGACGCGGCGTTCGGCCGTTTTGAAGTCAGCCCGCGGGAGGCGCGGTCACGCCTGTCCCTGCGGCGTCAGACAGCCGAGGAGAGCGCCATGATTGCCGAGATGCAGATCCACACCATCGCGCGGCAGATGCTGGAGAAGCACGGCCTGCAGGCGATTGCCGAGGCGGCGCAGAACGCCATCGCCTGCGAGAGCAAGGGCGAGACCGAAGAGGCCCGCGAGTGGCGCCATATCGAGGACGCCATGAAGATGATGCGCGGACCGCATCAGAGCTGACCGCGCCGAGCCCGCGATGCCTGACCGAATGATCCGGATGATCCGGCGCTCGGCGCTGGACCATTCGACTTGCGAATCCCCACGGCCGCTTGCCTTCGCCGGAAATTCCGGGAACTCTGTTCCGGCAAGCATCAGACAAATTTTCTTAATGGGGGAATTCGCCATGGCCTTTTCACTGTACGACGCGACCGTTGCCAACTATCTGCAGATCCTCGGCGCCACCTCGGGCTTTCTCGACAAGAGCCTCGCGCATTTCAAGCAGAACGGCATCGATCCGGCCGACATCGTCGAGACCCGGTTGTTTCCGGACATGTTGCCGTTCCGCTTTCAGGTGGTCTCGCTCGCGCACCACTCCCGCGGCGCGATGGAGGCTGCGAAGAACGGCGTGTTCGTCCCGCCGTCCGGCAAGCCCGATCTGGATTACGCCGCACTGCAGGCGCTGGTGAAGGACGCGCTCAGCGAATTGTCGGCCCTGACGCCGGATGCAGTCAACGCGTTGCTCGGGCGCGAAGTGATGTTCAAGCTCGGCGAGCGGTCGATGCCGTTCACGGCTGAAGGATTCCTGATGTCGTTCTCGCTGCCGAACTTCTTCTTCCACTCGACCACCGCCTACGACATCCTCCGCCACAAGGGTGCGCCGCTCGGCAAACGTGACTTCATCGGCCGGTTGAACATGAAGAAGTGATCGGACCACGCGCCGACTGGTCTTGCCGAGGCGGCAACACCGGCCGCCCCGCACGCAGCAAGATCAAGACCGCGCGCGGACGGGCGCGGTCAACAGAGTCTAAAGCCTGCCGGCGCTAGCCGGCCCTGCGCCAGTGCGGCACGGGGTCGAGCGGCGTCCGGTAGAGCTCGCGCCGGTCGATGTCAGTGACGCGCACGGCGCAGCCGCGTGCCTTCAACTCCGGCTTGACCTGCGACAGCTCGTTGGCGAGCTGATCGGCGCGATCGGAGGCAAGGCTGATGTCTTCGAGGATGATCGTTCCTTGATTCCGGAACTCGTCCCCCACCACGAGATCGAAGGTGTAGTACGGCATCCGAAGTTCTCCGTTTCGGTTTGCATCACAGGGTAACACTGAGTCGTGCGTTCCCTAAGATGCATCGCGCACAATCGTCGGGCGATCGGCGCAAAAACGATGTGCAACGCATCCAGCACGACGAACGACTACACGCGCGGCACGGCGAAGGAGTCCTGTCATCCAGCTCACCGCCATGCCGTTAAGATTTGATTAAAACTGTCGTCGCAAGCTTGGGATCAGGTGGAATTGCGGCGGAACCGGACTCCGGGAACCGGCAGCCGCAGGAGAAGGCCGGTGGCGTAACGCCCATCGGCCTTTTCTCGTCGCTCAAACCCTCGGACTAGTCGCGCAGCGTGGCCTGCCGCCTGGCGCGGCATTTCGGACCCGGCCCGCGCATGTAATACAGCTCGGGGCGATAGGGGTGGATGACGCCCTCGATCAGCGCGACGCAGCGCTGAGCGAGGCGGGTGAGGTGACGCCGCACGGGCCGCAGGGCGAGTTCCATCGAATTCATGGCATGCCCTCAGTGCAATTCGCCGAGGACGGCGGTGAACGGCAGCTCGAAGATCTCGGTCCCGATATCGTCGGTGACGTGGACCGCCCAGTTGCGCCAGTCCTCCACACTCGGTGTCATGACAAAGCTGCGCGCCAGCTGCTCCGCATGCACGCGGACCTCCGAAAAATCCATCGCAGCGCCGATGCGATCCAGGATGACGTGCTTGTCGTCGGAGCAGTGAAAGTAAACTGCGGACATCTTCCGATTCCCATGCCGAAGCGATTCTCGTGCGCTGGAATAGCAGCGCGCGCGGGCACTTAGAATCCGGGTGATCCCCCATCGGTAAACTACGGGGAATCCAGACGATTTGAATCACGCCGCCGTGATCGGGTCGGGCCGTCAGAAGATCGGCTCGCCAATCGCAACCTCGCTGCGCGGGCCGAGCACGATGACCTGGCCGTCGGCATCCTTGGCGCCCAGGATCAGCAGTTCCGAGGTGAAACCGGCAATGTTCTTCGGCCCGAGATTGCAGACGCAGACGACCAGCGAGCCGATCAGCGCCGCCGGCTCATAATTCGTGATCTGCGCGCTCGACCACATGATCCGCCCGGCGCCGACATCGACGCCGACCTTCAGGGACGGGTTGCGGGCGCGCGGAAACGGCTGCACCTCGACCACCTTGCCGATCCTGATGTCGAGGCGGGCGAAGTCGTCATATGTGGCTTGCGGCTTGAGCGGAGACATCAGCGCTCCTGAAAGGCGAGGCGGATGCCGAGCGCGATGTAGATCGTGCCGACCACGCGGCCCTGCCACTGGCCGATGCGGCGATGCCGCCGGATCCACGGGCTGATCTGACCGGCGGCGAGCGCGAGCAGCGAGGTGTAGGCTGCGCTCATTGCGACGAAGATCAGGCCGAGGGTCGCGAACTGCGCGACGGCGGAGCCGTGGCCGGGATGGACGAACTGCGGCAGGAAGGCGAGGAAGAACAGCGCGGTCTTCGGGTTGAGCATCTCTGCCCAGATCGCCTGCCGGAACGCGCGCCGCGGATCGACCGGCTGCGCCGCCGGCAAATGCAGGTCGTCATTCTTCTCGAACAGAGCGCGGACGCCGAGCACGATCAGGTAGATCACGCCGGCATATTTGACGATCGAGAACGCGAGCGCCGAGGTCATCAGCACGGCCGACAGGCCGAACGTCGCCATTGCGGTGTGGACGAGGTCGCCGAGCGCGATGCCGAACCCGGTCGCGACGCCGACGCGCGGCCCGCCGGTGACCGAACGCGCGAGCACAAGCAGCACGGCTGGCCCCGGGATCAGGAACAGGCCGAGCACGACGGCGGCGTAGGTGAGGAGGGTGGTGATGTCGATCATGAACGTGTCCCGGATGTCAGGATGCAGGGATGGCGACCGCCGCGAAGCTCGGCTTCGGATCAAGCATCACCGCGGCGCTTTCGACAATGCGCATTTCCTCGGTTACTCGCTCCGCCGTGCGCACCAGCACGCCGTGGATGCCTGAGGCGGCGTGGCTGAGCGCCTCCGGTGTCGCCAGGCCGCGCCCGCGGGCGGCGACGAACAGCGCGGCGAACAGGTCGCCGGTGCCGGACGGGCTGATCGGCACGCGCGGGGTGCGCACGTGCCACGCTCCCGTGTGCTCGATCGCCAGCGTCTCGATCTCACTGTCGGGCGTGCCGGCAAGCTCGGCGCTGGTGACGACGATGGTCGCAGGCCCCCGCGCCATCAGCGCGTGGGCTTGCGCAATGACGTCATCGGTCGTCGTCACGCGCGCGCCGCAGAGGAATTCAAACTCGAAATGGTTGGGCGTGATGATGTCGGCCAGCGGACAGAGCTGGTCGCGCACCAGCGGCGGGATGTCCGATCGCACGAACATGCCGCGGTCGCGATCGCCGAGCACGGGATCGCAGCAATAGAGCAGGGCCGGGTTTTTCGCTTTCGCGCGGGCGACGAAGTCGGCGACCTCAATCGCGATGTCGGCCGAGCCGAGATAGCCCGACAGGATCATCCGGGCGCTTTCGATCGCGCCGCGCTCCTCTATGCCGCGCAGGAGGTCGGCGACCAGCTGCACATCGAGCACCCGCCCGCGGATGGTCGGATAGCCCGGCCGGTTGCTGAGCAGCGTGGTCGGCACGGCGACGACGTCGATGCCGTGCAGCTGGATCGGAAAGGTCGCCGCGCTGTTGCCGACATGGCCCCAGGCGACCTGTGACTGGATCGAGATGACGGTCATGTCGTCCGCATCACCCGAACAGCGCGGCGTAGATCACGTAGAGCCAGCCCAGGATACCGTGGATGATCGCCCACAGGATCGAGTGGTTCTTGGTGTACGAGATCGCAATCGCCAGTGCCGAGCCGAACCCCACGCCGTATTTCGCGCCCTCGACGCGAACGCCGTAATATCGATTGCCGTTCATGGTGATCCTTCCAGCGCGAGAGCGTGATTGGCGACAGCGTAACCTGTCCGTTGCGGCCAATTCAACGGCGCATCGTGGCTTTGCGCATTGTTAAGCTGCATCAGCTCTGTCGTCCCAGCGCAAAGGTTTTGCCCTTGCAGCCGGCATACGGTGATGGAGGCGGGCGCGCGTTCCTCTCCATTCGTCGTCCCGGCCTTCGCCGGGACGACACTGGGTGTTGGTGCCGCTTGAGAGTCATACATCTGCATTCTCGCGAAATGCCAAACGGAATATTTTCTTAAGCGCGGGCTTGACGCGATTGGCTGAGTTGCCCGTCGGGTTGTTTTGTCGCAGCTCTCGCAACCGGATTTGACTTGCGCGCAGGCCAACTCGGCTGCGGTCGCCCGGGCCTCCGGTCCCGGCGGTCACGCTCCGATCAATCGAATGTGTCGAACCGAGCCGCAGCACAGGCAAATTCGCTGCGTTGTCGCGGAATAATCGGGTGGCGCCGCCCGTCATGGTTCTAGCGAAAACGCTTCAGCAGGCCGGCGACATGGTCCCATCCTGTTGAATCCAGCAGGAGACGCTCGATGACCACGATCAAACACGTCGCCGCGGGCTTGCTCGCCCTCGGCATGCTGACGACATCGGCCATGGCGCGCGAAGTCCCGGCCGGCCCATCCGCGTTTGTGAAGGGACATGCCGCGGCCGTCGGCCGCTGGGGCGGCGGCCCGCCGCGCATGACCGTGCCGCGCTACGGCGAGTTCGAAACGCTGCCCCGGGATCAGCCGGGCGGCGTCTGCGATCACGGCGACAATGCCATGATCTGCTGAGCCGGACTGTGCATGGCGGTGATCTCCGGCAAAAGTTGCGCTAGCTTCGCTGGGTCGTCTCCCTCCAGCCGCGAGCGCCGCCGCCATGCACATCCTCCGTCCCCAATTCCGCATCGAGGACGACCACGCGCTGGCCTTTGCGGCGGCGCGCGGCTTCGGCGCCATCGTCGCCGCCGATGCGCGCGGCCCGCGGGCATCTCATGTGCCGTTCGTGATCGCGCGGCGCGACGATCGCGTGATCGTGCAGGTCCATCTCACCGCGAAAAACCCGTTGGTCGAGCTCGCCGACGGCGTCAGGCGTTTCCTATTGATCGTCTCCGGTGACGACGCCTACATCTCGAACGACTGGTACGTCTCGCGCGATAACGTCTCCACCTGGCTCTACGAGGCGGTGCATTTGTCCGGCGTTGCGCATATGCGCGATCACGGGGAGAACCGCGGCCACGGCGACGCGCTGCTCGCGGTGTCCGAGGCGCGGCTGCCGAAGCAGCCGTGGGACCTCACGCAGATGGAGCCCGGCAAGCGCGATCAGATGCTGGCGGGGATCAGGGTGATCGATATCGTTGTCGACGGGATCGAGGGCCAGTCGAAGCTCAACCAGCACAAGAGCGATGCGGACTACGTCGCGCTCGTCAACCGGCTCGCGCATGCGGAGGAGACCTCAAGCCACAGGCTTGCGGAGAAGATGCGCACGCTGCGGCCGGAGCTTGCGTATGAGGCCGGACGATGCGTAGGACGGGTTAGCAAAGCGTAACCCGCCGCTCCGGTGTTGCGGACCGATGGCGGATTACGCTTGCGCTAATCCGCCCTACAAAGTCGATTGGCGTCGACACTGCAAACGCGTTGTTAAGATTTGCGTCGCCCCGATTTGCCCGATTCCGATTCGTTCTTTGCGAACAAAATGGAGTCGTATCGAGAACGCTTACGGTGCGGAGCGCAGAAAATTCGCGACTTCATCGTTGAATCGATCCGCCTGCTCGACATTGAGGATGTGAACGCCGGGCAGCAGAATGAGCTTTGCATCGGGGATCGCCGCTGCGATTGCCTCGCTGTGACTGGCCCGCGTGACGGTGTCGCTCTCGCCGCCGATGACCAGCGTCGGCGCCGCAATCAGCGAGATGGCGCGGCGAAGATCGACATCGCGCAGTGCCGCGTAACATCCGGCGAGGCCGCGCGGCGGAGTGGTGAGCACCATGCTGCGGAATTCGTCGACAATCGCGTTCGGAGCAGCCAGCATCGTCGCGGGAAACCAGTTGCGCATGAAGCCTTCAGCGATTGCGTCCATATCCCTGGTCGCCAGGACCGCGCGGATCTGGTCGTCGAACGGCAGCTCCGACGCAAGATAGGACGCGGTGTTCGAGAGGATCAGGCGATCGATGCGTTCAGGCGCGAAGACACCAAGCCACTGCCCAATGAACCCGCCGAGCGACAGGCCGAGGAAATGTGCGCGATCGATCCCGAGGGCGTCGAGCAGTTCGACCACGTCGCGACCGAGCCGATCCATCGAATAGGCGCCCACGGGCGCGTCTGAACCGCCGTGACCGCGGGTGTCGTAGCGGAGCAGGCGAAACGACCGGCCAAGCGCCGGCACTGAGCGGTCCCACATGTGCAGATTGGTGGCGATCGAGTTCGACAGCGCGAGCACCGACCGATCATCAGGACCGTCGATACGGTACGCAATCCGGCAGCCGTCCCCCGTCGTGAAGTGTCGATCGCCGCTCATTTCGTCAGTCCCTTCTGCTGGAGGAATCCCGCGGCCAGGCTAGGGCTCGCGCTCGGCAGATAAAATTACTAAGATCGATCAGTCTCTGTAGGATTTGTGGACAATGGACCGGATCAAGCTCCACGACTTGCGCTGCTTCGACGCGGTCGCGGCCAAGGGAAGCTTTCAGGCTGCGGGCGCCGCCCTGAACCGCTCGCACCCGTCAGTGTTCGCGGCGGTCGCGCGCCTCGAACAGCAGCTCGGCCTCACGCTGTTCGACCGCAGCGGGTACCGCGTCGGGCTGACGGACGCAGGGCGGACGTTTCACGAGCGCGCGCGGCTGGCGCTGCGCGAACTCGATCTGCTGCAGACCTATGCGGCACAGCTTGTCAGCGGGGAAGAGGTTGTCCTGCGTGTCGTCATCGGTGACCTCTGCCCACGGCCGCCCGTCCTGCAAATGCTCTCGGGGTTCTTTGCCAAATATCCCAACACGCGCCTGCATTTGGCATATGAGGCGGTCGGGGGACCGCTCGAGCGCTTGATCGATGATAACGCCGACCTCGTGTTTCATCGCGCGGACCCGTCCGATCCGCGCTTCGAGCAGATCGAACTCTCAACCACGGCCATGGTGCCGGTTGTCGCTCCCGGGTTTCTGCCATTCGCGTGGACGAAGCGGATCACGCCGGAGCAGATGCGCCCCTTCACGCAGTGCGTGATCCGTGACACGGCGCGGCGACCGTCGTCGGAAAATTTCTTCCTGATCGACGGCGCCCATCAGTGCAGCGTGCCGGACCAGATGATGAAGAAGGAGCTGATCCTGTATCGTCTCGCCTGGGGCCATCTGCCTGCGTGGCTGATCGAGGATGAGCTCAGGGATGGCCGACTGATCAGCATCGCGGGACCGAATTTTCCGGGCCGCGAGGAACATTTGGCGGCAATCCGCCATCGGCAGCATGCGCACGGACCGGTCGCGGAAGCACTTTGGCTTCATCTCGAAGAGTGGCGGCTCGCGTCGCGCGCAGCACGGGGCAGCAGACGGCTCCGCGCAAAGCGTCGCCGATGACGCGCGAGCGGTAACGCGCCGCAACGACGTTGTCGAGAGATGTCGGATTGCGCTTGCGCTGATCCGCCGTACGAAATGCATCCGCGGTAAGTTGCGCAAACGCGTTGTTAAGAATCGCTTTGCGCTGATTTTTCGATTCCGATTCGTTCCTCACGAACAATCTGGAGTCGGATGGGGAACGTGGCTGTGATGCGATTCGTCGCTTGATAGGTGAGGCGATCGACCGCAGTGCGCCCGAAATGCGCGGAGATATTGCGTGTCGGGAGCAATTATCCCATCTCGGTACAACATCAACTGCTCGGATACGTCGAGCGCACACATCTTGTTAATGCTTGAGCTGCGCCGATTTTCTCGATTCCGATTCGTTCCTCGCGAACAAACTGGAGTCAAATGCAGAACGGAGCTGTGGCGCGCGATGCGTTTCTCTGCTCCACTCGGTGCCCACAAGAGAGATCGCACCGATGGCCAAGAAGACAGGCAAGAAGACAAGCAAGACGACAGCCAGGAAGACGACGAAGCCCGCGTCGCGCCGGACGGTGCTGGCGATCGACATTGGTGGCACGCATGTGAAGGTCATGACCGACAAGGAGCGCATCAAGCGCGAATTCGAGTCAGGTCCAACGCTGTCCGCCACCGAGATGGTGCGGCAGGTCAAGGCGCTGACCAGGGACTGGTCCTATGACGTGATCTCGATCGGCTATCCCGGACCAGTGGTGCACAACCGTCCACTGACGGAGCCGCACAATCTCGGCCGCGGCTGGGCCGGCTTTGATTTTCACAGCGCGTTCGGCCGGCCGGTCAAGGTCGTCAACGATGCGCTGATGCAGGCGATCGGCAGCTATCAGGGCGGGCGGATGCTGTTTCTCGGCCTCGGCACCGGGCTTGGCTCGGCGATGATCGTGGAGGGGGTTTACGAGCCAATGGAGCTTGGGCATTTGCCTTACCACAGGGACGAGACGTTCGAGGATTATGTCGGCGCCGCCGGCCTCGAGCGGCGCGGCCGGAAGAAATGGCGCAAGAGCGTCGACGACGTCATTGCGCAGCTATCCGCGGCGCTGGAGCCCGATTACGTCGTGCTCGGCGGCGGCAATGCCGACAAGGTCGACAACCCGCCGCCCAAGGTCAGATTCGGCGACAACGCCAACGCGTTCGAGGGCGGCTTCCGGATGTGGAAGAAGGCAACGCGCAAGTCGCGCAGCGCGCGTCGGTGAAACTGGAACTGCCACCAAATTGCCTTAACTGCTGAAGTTTCGCGCTGCTCCGTGGCCGCTGTTCCTGGAACTGATCGGGTCTGCCGCTCGTTTTATGCGACATGATTTCCCGTTCCATGAGGAGTGACTGATGCGAAGCTTCATTATTCCCGCCATTGCGGCGTTGGCGATCGGCGCAGCGACGCCGGCGATGGCCTATGATTCCGGCAGCCAGATCTCGATGGAGGCGGCCCTCGACGTCGCAACCAATCTCGGCATCGTGACGGTGTCCAACACCAAGTTCCTCGGCGACGAGTGGGAAGTCGAGGGCCGTGACCGGCTCGGCCGCTGGATGCAGGTCGATGTCGATGCGCGGACCGGCGAGGTGCGCAATGTGGATCGCGGCTGGTAGCCGTGTATTCAGCGCAGCGCGCAGCGTGAGCAGGCCGCGTCGGCGATCGGTCCCGATGTCGTGAGCCAAGCGACATCACGCACGCGCGATGCGAGCTACGGTTTTCGGACGGCCGGCGGCGCGGGGCGCACGCCGGCCGTTCGTTATCCAGAGTGTTCGACGCAGTGTTTTGGCGGAATGGCACAAAGGTGGAGTATGCTTGCGGCAGATTCTCAAGGGCCTGCCGCACATGCGACGGTTCCTCGAACAAGGAGACTGGCCGTGGTCAAACCGTTTCCGTCCAGAACCCACATCGGCAATCACCTGCTGCATCCGGAAACCCAGATGCTGAACTACGGCTACGATCCGCAGCTGTCGGAGGGCGCCGTCAAGCCGCCGGTATTTTTGACCTCGACCTTCGTGTTCCGAACCGCCGAGGACGGCAAGGACTTTTTCGACTTCGTCTCGGGCCGGCGCGAGCCTCCGGAAGGCATGGGAGCGGGGCTGGTCTATTCGCGCTTCAATCATCCGAACAGCGAGATCGTCGAGGACCGGCTTGCGATCTACGAGCGCACCGAGAGCTGTGCGCTGTTCTCCTCCGGCATGTCGGCGATCTCGACCACGGTGCTGGCCTTCGCGCGACCCGGCGACGTCATCCTGCATTCGCAGCCGCTCTATGGCGGCACGGAGACGCTGTTCAGCAGGACGCTGGCGGGGTTCTCGATTCAAGCCGTCGGCTTTGCCGACGGCCTCGACGAGAGCATCGTCCGCGCCGCTGCCGACGAGGCCATGAAGAAGGGCCGTGTCGCGATGATCTTCATCGAGACGCCGGCCAATCCGACCAACGGCCAGGTCGATATCGCGCTTGTCAGGCGCGTCGCCGACGCGATCGGCAAGGCGCAGGGTTTTACCCCGATCATCGCCTGCGATAACACGCTGCTCGGGCCGGTGTTTCAGCGGCCGATCGAGCACGGCGCTGACCTCTCGCTCTACTCGCTGACCAAATATGTCGGCGGCCATTCCGACCTGATCGCGGGCGCGGCGCTCGGCTCGAAGAAGCTGATGAAAGACGTCAAGGCGCTGCGCGGCGCGATCGGCACCCAGCTCGATCCGCATTCCTGCTGGATGATCAGCCGTTCGCTGGAAACGCTCAGCCTGCGCATGGAAAAGGCCGATCGCAATGCGCACATTGTCGCCGACTATCTGCGCGACCATCCCAAGGTGGCCGAGGTGCATTATCTCGGCCATCACGACGCGGCGTCGCCGGCGGGGCGTGTGTTCGCAAGCCAAAGCTCTGGTGCCGGCTCGACCTTCTCGTTCGACATCGTCGGCGGGCAGGCGGCCGCGGAGAAATTCCTCAACAGCTTGCAGATCTTCAAGCTCGCGGTGAGTCTGGGCGGCACCGAGTCGCTCGCGAGCCTGCCGGCGACGATGACGCATTCCGGCGTGCCGGCCGACATCAGGAAGAAGATCGGGGTGCTGGATACGACGATCCGGCTTTCGATCGGCATCGAGCATCCGTCCGATCTGGTCGCCGACATCGCGCAGGCATTGAGCAGGGTGTGAGCGAACGCACAGGGCAGGAGAAGCGCCACGTTGAGGATGCGGTCCGCTCACCGGCCCGACGCTTGCTAGGCCTTCTTCACGAACTCGGATTTCAGGTTCATCGCGCCGATGCCATCGATCTTGCAGGCGATGTTGTGTCCATCGCTCCCGTCGGTGAGGCGGATGTTCCGGACCTTGGTGCCGCCCTTGACGACCGATGACGAGCCCTTGACCTTGAGATCCTTGATCACGATGACGCTGTCGCCGTCCGCCAGCGGATTGCCGTGCGCATCGCGCACGCTTGCCTCCTGCGAGGCTACTGCGATCGCCTCGCCGCTCCATTCATGAGCGCATTCCGGGCAGACCCAGAGAGCCGCGTCCTGATAGGCATGCTCGGAATTGCATTTCGGGCAGTTCATGGCCGCGTCCATCGTTGAGATCGTATCCGTCGTGACGGGCGCACCGTAGGGGTGCACGCGGGCAAAGCAAGAAAAAACCGTCGCGTGTGCGGCTGAACGGCGAGCGCGCAGGACGGACCAGCCAGACCTGAGCCAGCTAAATCTGCGCCTTGAGCGCGGTGGCCAGGAAATCGATGGTGGCGCGGACGCCGGGCAACATGCCGCGGCGGGACGGAAACACGAGGTGAATGATGCCGTCCTTGGCGCTCCAGTCCGGCAGAACGCGGACCAGCTTGCCTTCGCTGAGTGCGTCCTGACATTGCAGCTCGGGCAGCAGCGCGATGCCGAGCCCGGCCTGGGCCGCGTGAATGAGGATGGTGAAGTCACCCGCCGAGATCTTCGGCTCGACGGCGACCGAGGCCTTTTGCCCGCGCGGGCCTGACAGCTCCCATGTCCGCGGGCCCGGCGTTTCCGTGGCATCGAGGATCGGCAGCGCCGCGAGATCTCCCGCCGCCTTGGGCGCGCCGTGCGCCCTGAGCAAGGCCGGGCTCGCGACCAGCAGCCTCCGGCTGGTCCCGATCCTGCGCATCTGCATCTCGCTGTCGGTATCGAGGCTGTCGCGGATGCGAATGGCGACGTCGACCTGCTCCTCGATCAAATTGATCGGCCGGTTGGTGATGAGGAATTGCGCCCTGAGGCGTGGATATTTGGCGAACAGCTCGGGCAATTTCGGCGCCAGCGCGCGCTGCACGCCGACCGGGCAGCCGATGCGGACAAGGCCCTGCGGCTCGGATTTCATCCGCAGAGCAACCTCATCGACGGCCTCCGCGGCGTCGACCACGGTCTGCGCATGCCGGTAGACGTCGCGGCCGATCGCCGTGATGCTCAAGCGGCGCGTCGAGCGTTCGATCAGGCGAACGCCGAGCTGCTCCTCCAGCAGCGCGACATGGCGGCTGATCCTGGACTTCGGCAGGCGGAGCGCGCGTGCCGCGGCCGAAAACCCCTCGTGCTTGACCACTGCCGCGAAGAAATAGAGGTCGTTGAAGTCCCGCATGAAGGGCGCTGCCAGGTCAATTCCGCCCGCATCGGGCGGGACCAGATCATTCATCCGCATCATAGTTCCCTTCGATTTTCAACGTCGAATCGCCGCCTGTCGACCGGAAAGCCGTCCGACAGCCAGCGCGGCGGCGCCCCGCGTGCCGCCATGTCGGGCGCGATATCGGCGCGCCGCTGGGTCTGCGGATGGCCGGCGAGGGCGCCTCGCGAGCGGCCTCACCAGCCGTCGTCGAGGCTGGTCTTCGGCGTTGCGATGTCGCCATCGTCCTCGTCGTCGTCCCGGATGGCCGGCGTGAGGCAGGCGTGCTGGAAGCTGCGCAGGGCCTTGATCAGGTTGTTCATCAGGATATCGCACATGGTCCGTCTCCTTCGATGCAGGGGACCATAGGCGCGACCGACCGGCCGCATTAGCCGGTGTTTGCCAGACGGAGCGTTCCACAGACTGAACGACGCTGCGTGATCCCGGCGCTGGGTGGTCCGGTGCGCCGTCGTCGCATGCCGCGCGACCGTTCTTCTGGTGGAACGATCCGTCTGAAACTGGCCGACTAATCGATCGGCGGCTGCGGGGCGATAACAGGGACGAAGCGGACAGCAAGACGGTTCGCGACCGGCGAGGCCACGCACGGTGGGGCGCCGCATTCATCCACGCAAGAAAGGTTCACGACCATGAGCGCTACCAATTATCTTCCCTTCGCCGGCCGGCTTCTGATCGGCCTCCCGTTCGCCATGAGCGGCCTCAGCAAGCTCGGCGCGTATACGACCACGACTGGTCTGATCAGCGCCGTCGGCCTGCCGTTTCCGCCGCTCGCTTTTGCGGTGGCGGTCGCCGTCGAGCTGGGCGGTGGCCTGCTGCTGATTGCCGGCTATCAGGCCCGCGCCGTGGCGCTGGCACTGGCGGTGTTCTCGATCGCGACCGCGATCGCGTTCCACAGCAATTTCGCCGACCAGAACCAGATGATCCACTTCCTGAAGAACGTGATGATGGCGGGCGGACTGCTGCAGATCGCAGCGTTCGGCGCCGGCGCGCTCAGCCTCGACAACCGCGCCAAGCAGGTGGCGCCGCAAGCCGTCGCTGCGCATTGAATGGCAAGAGTAGAGCGGGTCAGCGCCAGCGTAACCCGCCGATCGGCTGCGAAGAAGGGCGGATTACGCCTTCGGCTAATCCGCCCTACGCTTGCGGCTTGATCCCGCCGGCCTCCGCGATCAGCTCGAACGATCGCAGCCGCTTCTGGTGATCGTAGACGTCGGACACGATCATCAATTCGTCGGCGCCGGTCTCCGCGACCAGCGCATCGATGCCGGCACGCACCGTCTCGGGCGAGCCGATGATGGAGCGGGCGAGCATCCGCATCGCCTGGACTTTCTCGGATGGCGACCAGTAGCTCTCGATGTCGTCGATCGGCGGCTGGCTCAGGCCGCGCGCGCCGCGGAAGATGTTGGTGAACGACATCTGCTGCGTGGTGGCGAGCCGCCGCGCTTCCGCGTCGGTGTCGGCGGCGATGATGTTGACGCCGACCATGGTGTAGGGATGCTGCAGCTGCTCCGACGGCTTGAACCGCGCGCGATAGATCTGCAGCGCCTGGATCAATAGCTCGGGGGCAAAGTGCGAGGCGAAGGCGTAGGGCAGGCCGAGCTCGCCGGCCAGCATCGCGCCGAAATTGCTCGATCCGAGGATCCACAGCGGCACGTCGGTGCCCGCGGCCGGCACCGCCTGGATGCGCTGGTTGGGACCGGCGGCCGCCAGGAACGCCTGCACCTCGAGCACGTCCTGCGGAAAGTTCTCGGCGGATTCGGGCGTCCGGCGCAGTGCGCGCAAGGTGAGCTGATCGGTGCCCGGCGCACGGCCGAGGCCGAGGTCAATCCGGTCCGGAAACAGCCGCGCCAGCGTGCCGAACTGCTCGGCAATCACGTAAGGCGCGTGGTTGGGCAGCATGATGCCGCCGGCGCCGACCCGGATGGTCTTGGTGCCCGCCGCGATGTGCCCGATCACCACCGACGTCGCGGCGCTCGCAATGCCTGCCATGTTGTGATGCTCCGCCACCCAGATCCGGCGATAGCCGAGCGCCTCGGCATGGCGGGCGACATCGCGCGCATTGTAAAGCGCGCCGCGCGCGTCGGTCTCTTCGGTCACGCGGACGAGGTCAAGGATGGAGAGGGCGGCCACGGCGACTCCGGAATGCTGGGGACGGGGAGCCGATGGTATTTGGCTGTGTCCAGGTGGATGCGAAACGGCGCGGGCAGCCGGTTCATGCAGATGCATATGGATACTGTCCGCGTGCCGGTCAATCTGCCGGATGCGACCGAGATATTGATACCGACGAAGCAAGGCCAGGAATCCCAAAATATCGAAAACAACCCCATGCAAAGGAGCAGGTTGCCGCCGGCACCCGGAAAAGCGGCTTGACGCGTCGGGCAAATCAGCGATACATTTCCATTATTCCGAAATAGTGCGGGCGCCCGCCGCGATGCCACGTCAGCCTTGCTCCCCGGCAAAGCTGCGCGCGCGGGGCGTCTTAGCGCCGCGCCACATGCCGAAAATGTGCTGATCGGCGGCTTACGCCCGCGTCCGATCCACCCTACCTTCGCTGAGCGCCCACCACACAGCCCCCGATCCAAATCCGGAGCGAGACCCATTCCCCAGCTCATCTTCGGCCTGACCAGTCTCTTGATCCTGGCCCGCTTCATCTGGCCGCTCGACTGGCCGCTCCCGGCAAAGATCGTCGCAGCGTTGCTGGTGCTGGTCGCCTTGCAGTTTCACCGCTGGAACAGATGGTCGTCGGGATCGGAATTCTCGCCGGAGTTTCCGCGTCCGGTGGTCGCGCTCTTCAACTGGGCGTTCGGTGCGGTCATGCTGCTGGCGCTGCTGCAACTGGCGCTCGATGCCGGGCTATTGGTCGCAGCCCTGATCCATGGCGGCTTCGTCGGTGCGCCCGACGGCGTCCGCTACGCGCTTGCTGGCGTGGCGGCCGCGGCCGCCGCGATCGGCGTCCATCAGGCCATGCGCATTCCGCCGCTCAGGGATGTCGAAGTCGGCATCAGCGGGCTGCCGCAACAGTTCGACGGCTACACCATCCTGCAACTGACCGATCTGCACATCAGCCGCCTGTTTCCGGCGCCGTGGGCGCGCGAGGTCGTCGCGCGATCGAACAAGCTCGGCGTGGACCTGATCGCGATCACCGGCGATCTGATCGACGGCACCATCGATGCGCGGCGCAACGACATCGAGCCGTTGCGGGATCTTGTCGCCGCCGACGGCGTGTACGTGATCTCCGGCAATCACGAATATATCTTCGGCTACGACGGATGGATGGCGCACTACGAAGCGTTGGGCCTGCGCTCGCTCGAGAACAGGCACATCGTGCTCGAACGCGGCGGCGGCCGGCTGGTGATCGCGGGGATGACCGACCGCGCGTCGCGCCGCAGGCCGCATCCGGTCCGCGACCTTGCCGCGGTGCTCGACGGCGCCCCCAAGGGCGCGCCCATCATCCTGCTCGACCACCAGCCGAGCGACGCACGCAACTCCGCCGCACACGGCGTCGCCCTGCAACTCTCCGGCCACACTCATGGCGGCTTGATTATCGGGATCGACCGCCTGGCTGCGCCTGCCAATGCCGGATTCGTCTCAGGCCGCTACGACGTCGACGGGATGACGCTTTACGTCAACAACGGCACCGCGCTCTGGCCGGGTTTTGCCTTGCGGCTCGGCCGCCCATCCGAATTGACGCGGATCACGTTGCGGGTGGCGGGTGAGGCCTGAGTGATCTGTTGCGCATGCGATGATGCGAGCGCGGTGTCGTCGCGTGATCGCCGTCGTCACAAAAATACCTCCGCGATCGAGGCGCCGCGGCGATCGCGCGGCTTAAGACATTGGTCATCTCTTTGCTTTCATTTTCACGACCTCATTCAGCAGGAGACACCATGTCCGACATCACCATTCCCGGCGGAAAAATTCGTTCCTTCGTCCAGCGGATCGAGAACCTGGACGCCGAAATGGCGGAACTGAGCGAGCAGAAGAAGGAAGTTTTCTCGGAGGCGAAGGGCGAAGGTTTCGACGTGAAGATCCTCAAGGAGATCGTCAAGCTGCGCAAGCAGGATCAGGACGAGCGTGACGAGCGTGAAAGCTTGCTCGATCTCTACATGCGCGCGATGGAAACCGCGCCGGCGGAAGACAAGACTGCGAAAGCGGCCTGACGTCCGCGGAGGCAGTGGGGCGGGTTGGCGACGTGTCGGCGGTAGCTCATTGAGCGAAGGCGGAAGCGAAACCCGCCGCGACTGTTGCCAGCGAGACGGCGGATTACGCCGGAGCCTGTCATCGGGCCGCGCTACGCGCGGACCCGGTGGGCTCATCCGCCCTGCGCTTGCTTTGAAGGCTGCAACGTCTGCTTTCGGAAGGTGAGCCGACCTGGGCAAGGCGGGCCGCCCGGTCGGATTTTGACCCGTTGCGGACATTGCAGAGAATTGGCATCCTCGCGCGATGACCAACAATTGGCTTGCCGCTATGCGTACGTGGGCTGTCTGTTTTATTGCTTATTGCGCTGCTTGCACTAACGCATTGGCCTGTGTGTTGCCGGGTACGCCAGCATCATTAATCGGCATCCTCTACGAACGTATCCCGACCGACATCGACGCACCGGTTGTCATCGAAGCGACCATTTATGACGCAACGGACAACGTGAGCTACGCGCATGACGGTACTTTCTCCACTATCACACTAATGAAAGCGCGAGTGGATCGAGTGATCAAGGGATCAATCGATGCCGAGTATCTCAAGATATTCGCGTATACCAATAGCTGCGCGCACGTTGGTGTCGGGCGGGGAATTGTTCTCGGAACACTTCGAGACGATCCTCAGCGCGGGATCATGTTGGAAGCAACCCAGAAGGCCGACATGCGCGACTGGTCCAAAGAATTTTTCGCAAAGCACGTAGCAATGCATGATGCTACAAAGTGCTTCAAAAACGAGTTCGGAGCCCGTGAGTGCCGCCTCCCCGGCATTGGTCCGGTATCAACTCAGCCCTGATATGCGAAGCGTGTCCGCTTCTGGCCCATCGCGTCAGTTGGCGCAATGCAGCGACATGTCCGGGTAGACCAGAAATAGCTGGCCGACTGCAAAGACGACGCGATTCACCCAAAGCGGATATGAGCGGCTCAGGATTGCTGCTGTGCAAACGCAGCGCTGAATCCCATTTCGCCGGTCGCATTTCCCTGTTCTAATCAGGCTCGTTGCAAACCGCGGGCGTGGTTCTGAGCCACACAGCCATGCGGCGACTTTGATTGCTCGGCGCAAATTATACTTAAGGGAGATCAGTCATGAGAACCTTACTAGCGAGTGCCGGTTTAGCGCTGTTGTTGGCCTTGGCAACGGAACCAAGCGTCAGCGCTCAGGAGGCTCCTGAATATTTGAAGCAGACACTTCCCGAGCAGGTCCTGAAGCCGCATTGGGACGAACAGCTGGCTGTGATGAATCCCAAGGGAGCTTTGGACGCGAAAACCAAGCAACTCATTGCGCTCGGTGTGGCAGCACAAATTCCGTGCGTCTATTGCGTTTACGGTCACACCAAATTGGCGAAAGCCGCTGGTGCGACCGATGCTCAAATCAAGGAGGCCGTTGCAACCGCCGCGCTGGTCCGTTTCAACAGCACGATGCTGCAAGGCGCGGGTTATGACCTTCAGAAACTCCAACAGGAAGTCGATAGACTGACCGCACCGAAATAGCCTTGGCAAGTCGCCCGCATGAGCGAAGTGATCTGCGGGATTGACCTTGCGACCTGCGCGCAGCTTCCTGATGTCGCGGAGCCTGTCATCGGGCGCGCGTTCGCGCGACCCGTTGGCTGATCCGGGCCACGCTTGCTATGCCCGCCCGGTCTACGTCGTCGCTTTCGTACTTCGATGGATCATTCGGGCAGCGCGGCTCACGCAAGGGGCGGATTGTCTTCGAGACGCTCGATCAACAATTCAGTGAGGGCCCGGACCTTCCGTGAGGGATGCTGGCCCGGCGGGCGAACGACGTAGGCACCTGCCGAAGGTGGCGGATGGCGTGTCATGACCGGAACCAGCGTTCCGGATGCCAGGTATTCATGGATCACGCAATCGGGGAGCCAGGCGACGCCGAGCCCTGCTGCCGCGGCGACGGCGAGAGCTGTGCCGTTGTCGGCCTTGAAGCGCCCCCGCGGATGAACCGTGACGATTTCGTCGCCATCCATGAGTTGCCAGGTTTCGGTGCCCTGCATCAGCGCTTCATGCGCGATGAGCTCGTCCAGCGTCTCCGGGGCACCGTGCGCCTCAATATAGTCCGGGCTCGCGACAAGCCTCCCGTAGATCGGCCCGACGCGTCTCGCGATCAGGTTGGAGTCCTGGAGATAGCCAACCCGGATGGCGCAATCAAATCCCTCGGCAATCAGATCGACGAAGCGATCACTGTAGGCGGTATAGATGTGAAGCCGGGGATGGCGTCGCGCCATTTCCGCGAGCACGGGGGCGAAGTGGTTGGGGCCGAAGGAAAGCGGCACGGCAATTCGCAAGCGGCCGCTTAGTTCTCCGGCAGGCAGGATTGTTTCCTTGGCCGCATCGATCTCGGCGCGGACTCTGGCCGCATGATCTCGAAAAATGTTCCCGGCTTCCGTGAGAGCGGCGCCACGGGTGGTTCTTGCAAGGAGCTGGACGCCTAGTTCCGCTTCAAGCCGGACCAGCCGCCGGCTGACGATCGACTTCGAAACGCCGAGCCGGCGCGCGGCGGCCGAGACGCCACCGGCATCTGCGACTTCGACGAATGCAACCAGGTCTTCGACGTCCAATTCGGCGTTCCCCATTGTGCGACACAGCTTGGCAGAATAGGGCGCTATCGTATCACCAACAGGAATGACAAGTGTCTGGGCACAGTGCCGCAGTCGGCGCATGTCTCACCACAACAGAGGATGAATTCATGAGTTTTCGTAACGGGCTTGCTTCGCTTCTTCGTCCTGAAGATTCGGTGCTCGTTCTGATCGACCATCAGCCTTACCAGCTTGCGAACGTGAACAGCCACGAACCGCAGATGGTGATCAACAATACGGCGGGCCTGGCGAAGGCCGCCAAGGCCTTCGGTGTCCCGACGATCCTGACGAGCGTGGTAGCGGAACGAGGCGGTCTGCTGTTCCCCCAGATTACGGATGTGTTTCCCGGCCAAGAGGTGATCGACCGGACGTTCATCAACACCTGGCAGGACCAGAACGTGGTGGATGCGGTCAAGGCTACCGGCCGCAAGCAGCTTGTCATCGCCGGCCTGTGGACTGAGGTGTGCGTCGCGATGCCGGCGATCCAGGCGCTCGGCGAAGGCTGGGACGTGACGGTGGTCACCGATGCGTCGGGCGCTGTGTCGGTCGAGGCGCACGAGGTCGCCATCAAGCGCATGATCGCGGCCGGCGCCAACATGATGACCTGGCTGGCGGTGGCGGCCGAATGGCAGCGCGACTGGGCCCGGACCGAACAGGCCGCCAAGCTGACCGAGGTGATCACGCAGCATGCCGGCGGCAGCGGCATCGCGTATCTGTGGGAGCAACAGTTGCTCAACACGCCCGCGCCGAGCACCCGAGGCTGATCTAACCGGGGATGACGAGAACCACGAGCGATGCGCCGCGACGCCTGACCGTTTGTTGAGCCTCGTCATTCCCCGTCCCATGAGGGCCGTCCATGTCTGGAAAGCCGGTAGCCCGCATGAGCGAAGCGATATGCGGGATCGGGTGGTAACGTCCTGCGATGCTGGTCCCGGATATCGCGGAGCCCGTCATCGGGCGCGCGTTCGCGCGACCCGTTGGCTCATCCGCCTATGCTTGCTGGGCAGCATCGCCAGATAGCCGGTGCATCATTCCTTTGATCTCATTTCGGACGCTTTTGTGCGGCGATGGTTGTCGAAAGACGCAGAAGGGTGATTTGGACGCGGTCATGCTTGCGCGAAGGCTTGTCATTGTTGCAGCTGCGCTGGTGGTCGGGACTTTGTCGGTCCGCGCGCAGCAAAGCGCCGAGTATGATGCGTGCATGGACAAGGCCGAAGGGGTGTCGACGAAGATGCTCGATTGCGGCAAGGCCGAAATCGACAAGTGGGACACCAGGCTCAACACCGCCTATCAAGCGCTTCTCGCCAAGTCGAAGGGCGAGGCGCACGCGCAATTGCAGACCGAGCAGCGGGCCTGGCTGAAGCATCATCTCGGTGAAACCCATCGCCTCGCCGCGGACCCCAACAACGGGTCCGTCGCGTTCCTCGACTCCCAGGCGTTCGAATTGAAGGACATCGCCGACCGCACGCTGGTTCTTGAAAAGCGTGCCAACGCCTCGCGGTAGACTGCACGATGTTGGTCGTCAGAGGCTCTCAGCATAGAATGCTTACGCGCGAAAATCGCGCCGACCAGCACTAGAGTGCAGTTCGTAAGCCTTGCAGCGCGTCCTTCATCTCTTGGTCCCTTTTGAATATTTTCTCGCTATCCTTAATCAGGGCTTGAATATTCTCTAACTGCTTAACAGAGAGGGTGCCGCCGCGCAGCACAAAGTCAGTAGTTCCCCGAAACAGCAAAACGTAGGGCTGAATCGCTTTGCGTGACCATGACTTCTCCAACGAGATCGCTTCGTTCAATTTCTCGTAAGCTTCTGCATACGAAGAACCTAAAGAAAACTCCTTCATCGTCATTTGAGCTAACAGAATCTTGCCTAGAGTCGTTAGCGCGAAAGGATGATATTCAATAGAAACAGCGTGACGAGCATGCTGACGCTCGACGTCCAAGGCCTTGAGCGAGAGGTCGTTGTATATCGAATATTCGGCGCCAGAGAGCGATTGCTGTATGTATCGGAATCGGTACGATCGGTCTGCCGCAAGAATGACGACGTCCTTCTTTTCTAATCGATCTAGGAGTTCACCGAAGACGGATACCTGGTCGGCCAAGTTATCTACGATTAGAACAAGCGGATCGTCCATTAGATCGATCACGCTGGCCGTCGTTGCGACCTCTAGGTTGTAGGCAGCCTCCACGGCGTCATCGATGTTAAACGTGAAGGCACGTTTCCAGATAAAGGTAGAAAGCAATTGGTAAGTTGGACCTGGCGTGCAGTTTTCGAACCGCTTTTGGACGTGTTCTGCGACCTCTTTCTGGGTCAGAAGGGAGAAGATGCGTTGCAATGGTTGTGATTTATTCGCTCCCTTCAACGCGGCGAGTTCATCTTTGAAGGTACCACCGGTTGGGAGGTTTCCTAGCTTGTTGAATGAATCAACGCTGGCGCCTGCGCCTAGAAGTAGGTTGTACTGCCCCCACCTGAGGGAAGAAAGAAACGCTTCGTGCTGCTCCGATGTGATGTTTTCAAATGGCATGGCAGCTCGCTCAAGAGAAAGGTCCGATAGAAAGGATGCTAACTTAAGCTTAGCTCAAATGCTAATGGGACTATGGTGGGGCTGTATAGGGTTCAAATCGCGTCCGCCCAAATCGAATGTGCTGTGTTGTTAGAAGAAAGGGCGGCCTCTTTTGGCCGCCCTTGGATGCTACGGTTATAACTGGGAGTTTTTACTCCAACTAACCTCACGAACACCCCGTCGTGGACCCACACGTATCGCACTTCATGCACGTCCCATTCCGCACCAGCGTGAAGTTGCCGCACTCCGAGCACATCTCGCCTTCGTAGCCCTTGGCCTTCGCTTCGGCGCGACGCTCGGCCTTGGACGGGGCGGCGGCTGCGGCGGTGCCGGGCTTGCTCCAGTTCAGGGCCTCGAGCTTCTCGGTCGGCGAGAGGTCATGGCTGACCTCCTGCTTCAGGGCGACCGCGCCTTCGATGGTGTCGGAGGCGCCGCGGGCGCTGGCGCCGTGCGAGGCCAGCGACGTGACGCGGCTGCCGCCGGCGGGGGCGTTGTCGGCGCTCGCGCTCACCGCGGCCGAGCCGCCGCGCATGACGACGAGGTTGTCGGTGCGCGAACGGGTCAGGCCCCTCGAGACATACTTCGTCGCCTGGTGCTGGGCGGGGGCCTCATCCGGCTCCTTGCCTTCCTCGACGCCCTTGCCGAGCGCGTCGAAGCCCGACTCGTTCGGATCGACATGGGCGAGGTCGAAGCGGCTCATATAGCTCACCGCGAGCTCGCGGAAGACATAGTCGAGGATCGAGGTCGCGTACTTGATCGAGTCGTTGCCCTGGACGGGGCCTGCGGGCTCGAAGCGGGTGAAGGTGAAGGCGTCGACATATTCTTCCAGCGGCACGCCGTATTGCAGACCCAGGGACACTGCGATCGCAAAATTGTTGATGAAGGAGCGCAGCGCCGCGCCTTCCTTGTGCATGTCGATGAAGATCTCGCCGAGCCGGCCGTCGTCATATTCGCCGGTGCGCAGGTAGACCTTGTGGCCGCCGACCACAGCCTTCTGGGTGTAGCCCTTGCGGCGATCCGGCATCTTCTCGCGCTCGCGCATCACGATGATGCGCTCGACCAGCTTCTCGACGATCTTCTCCGAGACCTGGGTGGCACGCGCCGCCATCGGCTTCTCGTAGAGCGCTTCCACCGCATCGTCCTCGTCCTCATCGTCGGCGATGAGCTGCGAGTTGAGCGGCTGCGACAGCTTCGAGCCGTCGCGGTACAGCGCGTTGGCCTTCAGCGCGAGCTTCCACGACAACAAATAGGCGGACTTGCAGTCCTCCACCGTGGCGTCGTTCGGCATGTTGATGGTCTTGGAGATCGCGCCCGAGATGAACGGCTGCGAGGCGGCCATCATCCTGATGTGGCTCTCGACCGAGAGGTAACGCTTGCCGATCTTGCCACAGGGGTTGGCGCAGTCGAACACCGGGTAGTGCTCGGCCTTCAGATGCGGGGCACCTTCCACCGTCATCGCGCCGCAGATGTGGACGTTGGCGGCCTCGATCTCGCGCTTGGTGAAGCCAACGGCCGCGAGCAGGTCGAAGCCAGGCGCGGCGATGGCCTCGGAGCCGATGCCGAGCGTGTCGCGGATGAAGTCCTCGCCGAAGGTCCACTTGTTGAAGGCGAACTTGATGTCGAACGCGGTCGGCAGCGCCTTTTCCACCTTGGCGATGGCTTCGTCGGTGAAGCCCTTGGCCTTGAGGGTCGAGGCGTTGATGCCGGGCGCATTCGACAGCGAGCCGTGGCCGACGGCGTAGGCTTCGATCTCGGCGATCTCGCTCTCGCGATAGCCGAGCGCGCGCAAGGCCGCCGGCACCGCCTGGTTGATGATCTTGAAGTAGCCGCCGCCGGCGAGCTTCTTGAACTTCACCAGCGCGAAATCAGGCTCGATGCCGGTGGTGTCGCAATCCATCACCAGGCCGATGGTGCCGGTCGGCGCCACCACGGTCACTTGCGCGTTGCGATAGCCGTTGACCTCGCCGAGCGCCAGCGCATCGTCCCACGCCAGCTTGGCATGCGCGACGATGTCGGCCTGCGGGCAGGAGTCGTGGTCGAGCGCCACCGGATTGACGGCGAGCGCCTCATAGCCGCGGCTTTCGCCGTGGGCGGCGCGGCGGTGGTTGCGGATCACGCGCAGCATGTGCGCGGCGTTCTTCTTGTAGCCCGGGAAGGTGCCGAGCTCGGCCGCCATCTCGGCCGAGGTCTTGTAGGAGATGCCGGTCATCACCGCGGTCAGCGCGCCGCAGAGCGAACGGCCTTCCTTCGAGTCATAGGGCAGGCCCATGGTCATCAAGAGGCCGCCGATATTGGCGAAGCCGAGGCCGAGGGTGCGGAACTCGTAGGAGAGCTCGGCGATCGCCTTCGACGGGAACTGCGCCATCATCACGGAGATTTCGAGCACGATGGTCCAGAGCCGGCAGAGGTGCTCGTAGGACTCGATGTCGAACCGCTTGGTGGTCGTGCTGTAGAACGTCAGCAGGTTGGCGGAGGCGAGGTTGCACGCCGTGTCGTCCAGGAACATGTATTCCGAGCACGGATTGGAGGCGCGGATGTCGCCGGACGCCTTGCAGGTGTGCCAGTCGTTCATCGTGGTGTTGAAGTGCAGGCCGGGATCGGCGGAGGCCCAGGCGGCGTAACCGATCTTCTCCCAGAGGTCGCGCGCCTTCAGCGTCTTCGTCACCTTCCTGGTGGTGCGGCCGATCAGGTTCCAGTCGCCGTCGGTTTCCACCGCGCGGAGGAAGTCGTCCTTCAGCGACACCGAGTTGTTGGAGTTCTGGCCGGAGACGGTCAGGTACGCCTCGGAATCCCAGTCGGTGTCGTAGATGTCGAACTGGATGTCCTTGTAGCCTTGCTTGGCAAATTGGATGACGCGCTTGATGTAGTTGTCGGGCACGAGGTTGCGGCGCGCGAGCTTGATCTCGCGGCGCAGCGCCGGGTTCTTCTCGGGATCGAAGCAGTCGTCGCCACTGCCTTCGCAGTTGACGCAGGCCTTCATCACGGCCTTGAGATGCTTCTGGTTGATCTTGGAGCCGGTGACGAGGGCGGCGACCTTCTGCTCCTCCTTCACCTTCCAGTCGATGTAGGTCTCGATGTCGGGGTGATCGGCATCGACCACGACCATCTTGGCGGCGCGGCGGGTGGTGCCGCCCGACTTGATCGCGCCGGCGGCGCGGTCGCCGATCTTGAGGAAGCTCATCAGGCCGCTCGAGCGGCCGCCGCCGGAGAGCTTTTCGCCTTCGCCGCGCAGGCTCGAGAAGTTGGAGCCGGTGCCGGAGCCGTACTTGAACAGGCGCGCCTCGCGCACCCAGAGGTCCATGATGCCGCCCTCGTTGACGAGGTCGTCGCCGACGCCCTGGATGAAGCAGGCATGCGGTTGCGGATGCTCATAGGCCGACTTCGACTTGGTGAGCTTGCCGGTCTTCCAGTCGACGTAATAGTGGCCCTGGCCGGGGCCATCGACGCCATAGGCCCAATGCAGCCCGGTGTTGAACCACTGCGGCGAGTTCGGCGCGACCATCTGCTTTGCCAGCTGGAAGCGCAGCTCGTCGAAGAAGGCGAGGGCATCTTCTTCGGAGGAGAAGTAGCCGCCCTTCCAGCCCCAATAGGTCCAGCAGCCGGCGAGGCGGTCGAACACCTGCTTGGCGCTGGTCTCACCGACGATGCGCTCGTTCTCGGGCAGCAGGCTAAGCGCCTCGGTGTCCGGCACCGAGCGCCACAGCCACGACGGTATGGTTTCTTCCTCGACCTTCTTCAGGCGCGCGGCAACGCCCGCTTTGCGGAAATACTTCTGCGCCAGCACGTCGGAGGCGACCTGCGACCAGAACTCCGGAACCTCGACGTTCTCGGCGCGGAACACGACCGAGCCGTCCGGGTTGCGGATCTCAGATGTGGTCAGGCGGAAATTGATCCCGGCATAGGGAGACTGTCCGCTGGTGGTGTTGCGTCGTTCGATTCGCATGGTCGAGCCCCGTCTCTTCTTCTGCCCGGTCCCACGTTATTCGCAGGTTGCCGGAATGTTATCTGTTCGCGGACTCAGGGAACACGCGTCAGCACGCCTCCCGTCATCCGCAGCTCAGCCGGTGGACCCGGCCTGTTTCTCTCATCCGCCCGGCGCCGGTTTGACCCGGCCCTGGCGGCGGCACGATCCCGGCGCGGACACCGATGTTTCGGGTCTTCCAGGTCATGCATTCAACGCCCCAAACGCTCACGCGACACGTCACGCCAACGCTTCTCGTGGGCCGGTTACGGCCTCTGTTTCCGGGTCCTTCTCGGCCCGTTCTGTCGTCCCAACGGCGGCCCAAAATCAGGGCAGACAAGCCCTTCACCCGCGGCCCGAAGGCCTGGCGGAGTGGTCATTTTGGAACCCTTGTGGGAGCGACCGGCGGGGACCCAAACACACTCGCGCCGAACAGGTTGAAAGCTAGGCCATGTCCGTTGCGCCCGTCAAGGACTAGTACGAGTTTCTGAATCAAACACTAAATATGGTGGACGGAGGGGGATAACAGGGGTCGGTGCCGCGCCTGTGATCGAGCCAACTATCGGTGAGTCCTCAGGGATTCCCAAGCCAAAAAAATTCCTATCGCCTGTGGATTGGAGGTTCGCCCCGCTGTTCACAGGCGAAGATTTTATTCGCCGTGGCTGATTGAATTTTGGGGACTCACGTAGCCCTACGGGCAAAGTAAGGATCAGGCATGTCAGAGGCGTGATGGTCGGGCGACAAAATCGCGGGCAAGCTGCGGCCGACTCACATCCTCTTCACACCCTTGCCGGGTTCCATGACAGACCAGAAGCCTTTCGCGCGGCCGCGCCTTGCGCCCGCCGGCCTGATGTTCCTCGCCATCACCTCGGTGGGCTGGGGGTTCAACTGGCCGTCCACCAAGTTCCTGCTCAGCGAGCTGCCGCCGCTGACCTTGCGCGGCATCACCGGCGTGATCGGCGCCGTGCTGCTGGCGGTGCTGGCGCTGCTCCGCGCCCAGAGCCTGCATGTCGAGGCAAGGCTGTGGCCGCGCCTCGTGCTGTATGCAGCGCTCAACGTCTCCGGCTGGATGGTGCTGATGGGGCTCGCGCTGTTGTGGCTGCCGGCGAGCGAGACCGCATTGATCGCCTACACCATGCCGGTCT
Source organism: Bradyrhizobium sp. USDA3010 (assembly GCF_056429065.1). Taxonomy (NCBI): domain Bacteria; kingdom Pseudomonadati; phylum Pseudomonadota; class Alphaproteobacteria; order Hyphomicrobiales; family Nitrobacteraceae; genus Bradyrhizobium; species Bradyrhizobium sp. USDA3010. Next base: position 128,862 of record NZ_JBWJZD010000009.1, on the reverse strand, counting down.
GGGCCTCGCTGCTGGCCTGGCCGGTGCTCGGCGAGCGGCCGACGTGGCTGCGGACCATTGCGCTCGTGATGGCATTCGCAGGCCTTGCCGCGATCATGGGCGGCAACGGGATTTCCGCGAGCAAGGACAAGCTGCCGGGAATCATCATGGCGCTCGGCGGCGCCTTCGGCTTTGCGCTCGGCACCGTGCTGGCGAAGAAATATCCGCTGGTGATGCCGCCGATCCCGGCCGCGGCCTGGCAGATCGGTCTCGGCTGCGTGCCGATCGCGATCATCGGCCTCCTGATCGAGACCACGCATCTCGATCGCGTCACGACGGTCGGCTGGTGGCTCTTGGTCTACTCGACGCTGATCCAGTTCTGCGTCGCCTATGTCGCCTGGTTTGCCGCGCTCGCCCGGCTGCCGGCCTCGGTGGCGGCGATCGGCACCATGGCGGTGCCTGTCATCGGCGTGATTGCCTCCGCCGTCGCGCTGCACGAGCCGCTCGGGCCGACCCAGATCACAGCGCTGCTGTTCACGCTCGCCGGCGTCGCGCTGGCGACGCGGTAACTCACATCACTCGCCGAGCGCCTGCTGCAGCATGCTGGCGAGCTGCGCCTTGCGATAGGGTTTGGCCAGCAGCAGCACGCCTTCGTCGAGGCGGCCGTGATGCACGATCGCGTTTTCGGTATAGCCGGAGGTGTAGAGCACCTTGAGGCCGGGACGGCGCTTGGTGACCTCGTCGGCGAGCTGCCGGCCGTTCATGCCGCCGGGCATGATGACGTCGGTGAACAAGAGGTCGAACTTCTCGCCCTTGTCGACGAGCGCCAGCGCGGCGCGGGCGTCGGGCACGGCAATGGTCTTGTAGCCGAGGGCGCCAAGCTGCGTGACCACGTAGTTGCGCACCAGCTGGTCGTCTTCGACGACGAGGATGACTTCGCTGCCGCGCCGCGGCGGCTCCGGCGCAGGCGCCTCGACCTCGACCTGACCGCGGGCAGGGGGCAGATAGAGCTTGATCGTGGTGCCGTGGCCTTCCTCGCTGTAGATCTTGATATGGCCGCCGGACTGCTTGACGAAGCCGTACACCATGCTCATGCCCAGGCCGGAGCCCTTGCCGACCTCCTTGGTGGTGAAGAACGGCTCGAACACCTTGTCCTGCACCGCGTGCGACATGCCGGTGCCGGTGTCGCTGACCGCGAGCAGCACGTAACGGCCCGGCGTGATGTCGGGATTGACAGCAGCATAAGCATCGTCGAGCACGATGTTGCTGGTCTCGAACAACAGCTTGCCGCCGTTCGGCATCGCGTCGCGGGCATTGATCGCCATGTTGAGCAGCGAATTGGCAAGCTGCGACGGATCGATATGGACGCTGGCGACATCGGGCGCGAGCACCTGATCGATCTCGATCTGCTCGCCCAGCGTCGGCCGCAGCAGCTTGGCGATATCGACCACGGTGCCGTTGATGTCGACGGTGCGCGGCTCCAGCGGCTGGCGGCGGGCGAAGGCGAGCAGATGCTGGATCAGCTCGCGGCACCGCTCGGCGGCGCGGTCGATCAGCTCGGCGGTTTGCACAAGCTTGGGCTGGCTGCGCAGGCTGTCGACCAGCGTTTCGGTGGTGCCGGTGATGACCGTCAGCATGTTGTTGAAGTCGTGCGCGACGCCGCCGGTCAGCTTGCCGATGGCGTCGAGCTTCTGCGCCTGCTGCAGCTTGTGCTCGGTTTCGCGAGAGGCGGTGATGTCGTGATAGATCAGCGCCGCGCCGGTGATGGTGTTGTCTTCGTCGCGCAACGGCCGGCCCGACACCACGAGGTGAATCGGAGGGGCGCCACGGACCGGCTTGGCGACGAATTCCAGCCCGTCGAATTCCTCGCCGCGCAGCGCCCTGGCCGACGGCATGTCGTCGGCCTGCATCGGCGTGACGCCGTCGGCCTGGAACACGTTGCTCATGGCGCGCAGCTGCCGGACCGTCATGCCCGGCTTGTAGCGCAGCATCTTCTCGGCGGCCGGGTTGGAGAGCAGCACGGTGCCGCTGGCGTCGATGACAAGCACCGCCTCCGCCATGCTGCGGAACGTGGTTTCCATCACCGAGGTGGAGCGGCGGAGCTCCTCGAGCGCGGTGCCGAGATCCTTGGTGCGTTCGGCCACCTTGCCCTCGAGGGACAAATTGGTCGCCTTGGTCGCGCTGAGCGCGCCCTGCAGTTCGCGGCTGGCGCGCCGGGCCGTCACCGTCAGCGCGACCGCGAGCAGCAGGATCATCACTACGCCGGCGAGATCGATCATCAGCAGCAGCCGGCCATTGGTCTTCGACTGCTCGGTGCGAATCCCGAGCAGGCGGCGCTCTTCGGTGACCAGGCGGTCGAGCGCCGTGCCGACCTTATCCATCAGGGAGCGGCTCTCGCCCGCGGAGATCAGCGCGGCGGCTCCGGCCGTATCGCCGGCCGTGCGCAACCGGATCAGTTCGGCGCCGAGCGCGATGGCGCGCGCGACCTCTCCCCTGGTGCCCGCGATCATTTGCGCCTCCCCGGGCGCCGAATTCACCGCGGCCATCAATTCGTCGAAGGCGGCAGTGAGGGCCTTGCTCTGCTCGCGAAACTCGTCGGCAAAGGACGCGTCGCCGGTCAGCGCGAAGCCGCGCGCTGTGCTCTCGACGGCGCGCGGCAGCGGACGCGCGTCCGAAATGCATTTGAGGATTCTGAGCGTGCGGTCGACCGAATCAATCTCGCTGCGCGACTTGACATCCAGCCCGATCGACGCCGCGCTGATGACGAGGAGGATCGCAAGGCCGCTGCCGAGGATGAGACGCTGGGAAGCCATCGACGATTAGTACGAGCAATTATTTGGAAAGACGAGCAGAAGGAGCGGACTTCGCAAGACATTCGTTAACGGCGGCAACCAGCGCCTGCGGGGTAAACGGCTTGCGCAGGCACGCTGACGCGCCGAGCTCGATCGTCATCCGCAGGAAATCCGGCGCACGGTCGGCATTGGCGAAGGCATAGCCGGACATCGCGATCACGGGAATATGGGGCGCGCGCTCGTGGAAGACGCGGATCGCCTCGAAACCGCGCATATGCGGCATGAAGACGTCGACCAGCATGACGTCGAACGACGCCTTGTCCAGCGCGCGCATGCCCGCTTCACCGCCATCCGCGACGGTGACGTCGAAGCCCTGGCGTTGCAAACACACCTCGATGGCAACGCACACCATCGGGTCGTCATCGACCACGAGAACGCTCGGCACGATGCATCCTCTATCTGCGGCCTCGCGTGCCGGCGACTCGCTTGGCCTGTCTGCCGATTAAGGCGGAACCTAGACGGAAAGTCTGTATCATAGAATGCATATGCTGTTTGCTGACAAGCAGATTTCCAGCTAGCCCTGACACCATCACTTGTATTTGTCCGCCCACATTACGACGGGTCCATGACCGCAGTTCCAGTCGCCGGCCGCGCCCCGCTGTCACCGCTCGGCCTCGCATTCCTGGTGGTCGCATCGACCGGCTGGGGTCTCAATTTCCCGATCATGAAGTTCCTGCTCACGGAGTGGCCGCCGCTGTCGTCGCGCGGGCTCTGCGGCGTGGTTGGCGCGATCGCACTCGCTCTGGTGGCAGTTGCGCGCGGACAGCCGGTGCGCGTCCCTGACGGCATGTGGTTGCGGCTTGCGCTGGTGTCGACGCTTTCGATCGGCGGCTGGGTCGCGTCGATGGGCCTGGCACTGATCTGGCTGCGGGCCAGCGAGGCGGCCGTGCTCGGCATCTCGATCCCGGTGTGGGTCGCGCTGGTGGCCTGGCCGGTGCTCGGTGAGCGTGTGTCGCTGCCGCGCGCGCTCGCGCTTGGCGTGGCGCTTGTCGGCATCGCCGCACTGATCGGCGGTGGCGGTCTCGACGCGAGCCTCGGCAAGTTGCCGGGCCTCCTGTTCGCGCTCGCGGGCGCGCTCTGCGTCGGGCTTGGCACGGTGCTGACCAAATCCTTCAAGCTCGCAATGCCGCCGCTGTCGCTTGCCGCCTGGCAGCTCGCGATCGGCTGCGTGCCGATCGCAATCGCCGGCGTCCTGATCGAGCAGCCGCAGCTCACCGCGCTGTCGCAGCTCGGCTGGGCGTCGATGCTCTACATGACGCTGATCCAGTTCTGTCTTTGCTATGTCTGCTGGTTCGCGGCGCTGGAGCGGCTGCCGGCGGCGACCGCGTCGATCGGCACGCTGCTGGTGCCCGTCGTCGGCGTGCTGGCGGCAGCGGCCATGCTGCGCGAGCCGCTCAGCATGAGCGACATCGCGGCGCTTGTTGTGACGTTTGCGGCCGTCGCGGTGGCGTTGCGGACATGAGAAAGGGCGGCGTTGCCGCCGCCCTTCGCCAATTCAAGCATTGAGGTCGTTACGGGCAGGGGTGCCGCAGGCCGTCAAAGCCGAGATAGGTGCCCGAGGCCGGATCGTAGGACCTGTAGCGCTGCGCGCAGTAGCTTGCATCGCCGCCCGGCGCGACCTCTACGGCGACAGGCGCGCTGTCGTCGTAATAGCCGTAGCTGTCGTCATAGTAGCCGTATCCGGGGCCATAACCGCCGTAATACGCGCCCGAGGCGAGGGCTCCACCGACGACTGCGCCCGCAACCGCGCCTGGCCAGAAGCCGCCGCCACGGTGATAACCGCCGTGCCAGCCGCCACCGCCGCCGCGCCAACCACCGCCGCCGCCACCGGCCCAGTGGCCGCCGCCACCACCGCCTTGCCAGCCGCCGCCACCGCCCATCGCGGCACCACGGCCGCCGCCAAAGCCACCACCGCCGCCGCCGACATGGCCACCGCCACCGCCACCGCCGCCGCGCGCACCACCGCCACCGCCCATCGCGCCCATCTGTGCGGCAGACTGGGCGAACGAGATGGTCGGCGCCACAGCCAACGGCAGCGCAAGCGCCAGCGCCGCGGCGGTGCTCAGAACCTTCATATTGATCATTTTGGACTCCATTAAACCGGACAATGTCTAACCATCTCTGCGGTCGGACGTTCCTGCGCTCGACATTGATTGTCCGTCATCTTTGCTTGACCGGCGGCGCATGTATGGCGGGTGAACAAAACTCCTCGTGACCGCGTCATTTGGCCGCCAATGGGCCCGCAACCCGGACCCATTCCGGGAGTGCCGGGCTACCTTGGCGGCGGCTGGACATTTGGAGATTCAGGTGGCATCAGAGCCGGACTGCCTCGAACCGACCGGCCGCGCATGAAACAATTCCTGCTGAAATTCTTCACCTGGTGGAACGGCCAGACCTTTGGCACGCAATTGTGGACCTCGCGCTACGGCGAGCTGGTCGGCGAGGACGAGCAGGGCAATCGCTACTACCGCACCAAGGGCGGCGAGATCGATCCGACGCTGCATTTCGAGCGCCGCTGGGTGATCTATAACGGCTATGCCGAAGCGTCCCGGATTCCGCCCAGCTGGCACGGCTGGCTGCACCACACGGTTGATGTGCCCCCGACCGAGGAGACGTACGCGCCGCGGGAATGGGAAAAGCCGCATCTGCCGAACATGACCGGCACCGCGCAGGCCTACCGTCCGTCCGGCTCGACGCTGGCGAGCGGCCGCCGCCCCAAGGCGACCGGCGACTACCACGCCTGGACGCCGCGAAGCTGAGCTTCACGCATTGTTGTTTCGGACGTGCGCGCGCGTAACGCCGCGCGTGCAACGCACGCGCGCCTGTGGACAACGGTAACAGCGGGGACAGGTAGGCTGCTGCCGATACTGGCCGCTTGCGCCGCGCACGTCTTCGCGGCTCAATGAAGCCATCTTACGGAGATGGGAGACCATCGCGTCGGATCGGGCTCCAGATCGCGACTGTCCCGATGAGCAGCGGCCTCCGAGTTGGATGCGGCCGGGAGATAGGCCCCCGGTGCAGACGTCCGGAAATCGCCCGCAAATGTGAGGCTGCCGTGAGACAGGAAGGGCCGCTCGGGAAACCGGGCGGCCTTTTTCTTTGTCTCACGATCTTCTTTGTCTCACGATCGGGTCAGGACAGCCGTGCCGCGGCGCGGCTCATCAATTCGCCCCGGCGCGCGTGTGCCGGTCCCATCCGCTCCTTCATAAAGGCGAGGATCTCGGCCGGCGCGGTATCGGGCGAACCGGCATTGAACGGCGGGGCCGGGTTGTATTCGAGCCTGAGCTGGATCGCTTCCGCGGTCTTGCGATCGACGAGCTCGGACACCAGCGTCAGCGCGAAATCGATGCCGGCCGTGACGCCGCCGCCGGTGAAGCGGTTGCGGTCGACGCAGACGCGCGTCTTGGTCGGGATGGCTCCGAAGCCCGCCAGGAACTCGATCGCACTCCAATGCGTGGTGGCGCGGTAACCCTTCAGCAGACCCGCGGCGCCGAGCACCAGCGATCCCGTGCAGACCGACGTGACGTATTTGGCTCCCTCGGCCTGCTTGCGCAGGAAGGCGAGCATCTCCTCGTCGCCGACCATGTCGTCGGTGCCGAACCCGCCGGGCACGCAGATCACGTCGAGCTGCGGGCAGTCGGCAAAGGTTGTGGTCGGCGTCAGGACCATGACGGAGTCCGTCGGAACGGGTTCGATCCGTTTCCAGATCAGATGCACTTTGGCGCCGGGGACAGAGGAGAACACCTGCAGCGGGCCGGTCAGGTCGAGCTGGGTCACCTTCGGGAAGACGAGCAATCCAATCTGCAGGGGTTCGGACATCGGAGGTCTCCAAATAGCGCTTGACGAAACCACGATGCCATGGTGGCCTCATGTCCAAAATGGCGTAATTCCCTCATTTTCAGACGTCGGCGCCGCCTCCGGGGATCCGGCATTGCGAGGATTTTGCAGATGATCGGCATCCTGATCTTTCCCGACTTCCAGCTGCTCGATGCGGCCGGCCCGATCGCGGCGTTCGAGATCGCGGCGCGCTTCGCCAACAACCCGCCCGCGATCAAGACGATCGCGGTGAAGGCCGGGCCGGTGCGCTCTTCGTCCGGCGTCGAGATGCTGGCGCGCGGCTTAAAGCCGTCGGCGGCGATCACGACGCTGATCATCGCGGGCGGCAACGGCGTGCGCACCCCGGCAACGTGTCAGACCACGCTGTCATTCGTGCGGCGGATGGCGAGCCGCGGCATCCGCGTCGCCAGCGTCTGCTCGGGCGCCTATGTGCTGGCCGAGGCCGGCCTGCTCGACGGCCGCCGCGCCACCACGCATTGGCAGCGCACACCGCATTTCGTGAAGACCTATCCGAAGGTCAAGCTCGAGCCGGACCAGATCTTCGTCCGCGACGGCAATATCTGGAGCTCGGCCGGCATCACCGCCGGCATCGATCTCGCACTCGCCATGATCACCGAAGACTACGGCGACGAGGTCGCGCAGAGCACGGCGCGGCAGCTCGTGCTGTATCATCGGCGCAGCGGCGGGCAGTCGCAGTTTTCCTCGCTGCTGGAATTGAAGGCGCCGAACGGCCGGTTCGGGCCGCTGCTCGCCTGGGCGCGCGAGCATCTCGACGCGCCGCTGACGGTCGAGGACCTCGCCGACAAGGCCGGGATGAGCTCGCGGCATTTCACCCGCGCCTTCATCGCCGAGACCGGCACCACGCCGTCGAAAGCGGTTGAACGGTTGAGGATCGAAGTGGCGCGGCAACGCGTGCAGTCGTCGGGCGAGGCGATCGAACGCGTCGCCGAGATCACCGGCTTCCGCGATCCGGAGCGGATGCGCCGCGCCTTTATCCGCGCCTTCGGCCAGCCGCCGCAATCGCTGCGCCGGGCATCGCGCGCGGGGTAGGTCGTTGACTTGCGGAAACTCCGGCGCGTTGCTGGAAAGAAGGGCGATCATTCCAGCGACGAAGCGAACAGAGCTGCCGATGGGCGACCGCCGCCAAGCTCACCGGCGCTGCCGGCAGAGGCAATTTGAGTTTGGGACAAGCTCATTGTCCGATCTCACGCGATCCATGCTGTCGTCGCACTGATGAACCGGCGCGACGGTTCCTGTGACCCACGTTAGGTGGGCGTTGGGGACCCGAGGAGGTTCTACATGACAAAGCATCGAACGATTACCGGGTTCGTGGCCGTCACCCTGCTGGCTGTCACTGCAACCGCCGCGACGATCAGGTCGCACCTGCCCCGGACCGAGGGCGTTGTCGTCTCCGACACCGACGCGCTCCCGGCCAGGGATTTCAGCGACCGCTGGTCCCCGATTTCAGCTTTGCCGCCGGCAACGGACTTGGCTGAGCGCGCACCTGACGTGCGTTAAGCCGGTCACCGACGCATTCGCGGACACGCTGCGCACAGAGTTTACCGGAGCACAAAGGCCCCGCCGAAGCGGGGCCGGATGTTGAATGACTTGAGCTTGAACGACTTGATCTCAAACGACCTGGTCTTGAATAGAACTAACGGTTCCGCCGCGCCGGAATAGCGCAGCTATTCACCTTACACACACGCTGAAAATCCACGGACGGCTGAGCACCAAACGTGCCCGAGCCGAAATATCAGTTGCTCAACGTGTCGGTCGCGATCTTCTTCTTGAGTGCTTCGCAGGTATTCCTGACCTCCGTGGTCATCAACGAGACGGCTTCGATCTGCAGGAAAAAACGCTTGCCCTGATCGCGGTAACCCGCGGCGAACTCCTTGATTTCCGCGATCATGTCGTGGACACCCGCCACCATGACCTCGCAGTTCTTGGCGGCCAATTGCAGTTCCGTTCCGAGGGCCTCGATCTCCTTCACCGCCGCTTCGTATTCGCGCACGACCGCCTCGGCCGATAGCTTGCCCACCTCGTTGACGCCGTTGCGGTGCTCGACGTAGTCCGGCATCGGCGAGAGAGGCCGAATGTTGCTGCGTGGGCGATGCGTACTCACCGTGTCGATTTCGCCCTCGGTCGTTTCCATCGGGGCGCGGGCGAGGACTTCTGCACTAACACTCATGCGAACGCTCCATAAGTTGTTACGGCGAATGGAGTTTAGCAATGTCAACGGATTTGTCTCGCTTTTCCACAATTTATAAGTAAGTTAATTGTGCATCGCAGCACGACGAATCGCACGCCACAATCGCTGCGCCGGGCATCGCGCGTGGGGAGCGAGGCGTCGGGGGATCGGGTTCGTTTGCAGTCCGCGAAGCGTCAGGGGTGTGCCGTTGCCCCTTGGCGCTGACGACGCGCGTAGGCTACGCCCCACCCGAGCCCAAGCAGGGCGGCGGCGAGCGAACCGCCGAGCACGCCCAGCTTTGCCGCGTTGAGCAGCGCCTCGTCGGGGAAGGCGAGCATGGCGGTGAAAATCGACATGGTGAAACCGATTCCGGCCAACAGGCCGATGAGGCAGACGCCGCCCCACGTCATGCCGGGTGCCAGCCGACAGCGCCCCGACTTGACCGCGAGCCAGGTGGCACCGACCACACCGACCGGTTTTCCCAAGGCGAGGGCAAGCCCCACCCCCAGCATCACCGACTGAGCTCCGGCAGCGAGGCCGGAAGCGGTCAGGCTGATGCCGGCGTTCGCCAACGCGAACAAGGGCATGATGCCGAAGGCGACCCAGCCATGCAGCGCCGTCTGCACGCGCACGACCGGTGGCAACATCTCGCGATGCGCGAGGTGGAGCGCACGGCGCCGTGACCTGATGCGATGGATATCCTTCCAGGCCGCATCGCCGTCGCGCAACTCCGCGACCACGCGCGACACCATTTGCAGGGGCGGCTCCCGCAGCGGCATCGGCCGCACCGGGGTCATCAGGCCGAGCACGACACCGGCAAGGGTCGGATGCGCTCCGCTCATCAGCAGCCCGGTCCAGACCAGCGCGCCCGGCGGAACGTAGGCGAGGGCGGAGCCGACGCCGATCCGCTGAAGCCCGACGACCATCACAATGCCGAGCGCCGCCACGACAAACCCGCTCAGTTCCAGTCCGCCGGAGTAGACGAAGGCGATGATCAACACCGCGATGACGTCGTCGATGATGGCGAGCGCCAGCAGGAACACCCGCAAATTGACCGGGATCGATCGTCCCAGCAAAGCGAGCGCCCCCACGGCAAAGGCGATGTCCGTTGCCGTTGGTACGGCCCAGCCCTGGCCGCGCACGGGATCGGCATTCAGGCCAATGTAGATGAGTGCCGGGGCGATGACGCCGCCGGCTGCCGCGATCACGGGCAGCATCGCCTGATCGAACCTGCTCAGCGCGCCTTCATGTATCTCGCGCCGAATCTCCATGCCGACGACGAGGAAGAAAATCGTCATCAGCCCATCGTTGATCCAGAAATGCACCGATCGGGAGCTGACGAAGCCGCCAAACCCGATCGAGAATTGCTGGTGCCAGAGCGCGTGATAGCTGTCGGCGAAAGCAGAATTGGCCCAGATCATTGCAGCGGCTGCCGCAGCCAGCAGCACGCCGCCGCCGACGGCTTCGACGTGCAGGAAGCGCTGGAGGGTGGCGAACGCCTGCTCGGCAAGTCGTTGGGCTCGCGGCGGGTCCTGGGCGGGCAGTCGGTGATCCATCGGGCGCACGCAGTCCGCGTGGTGGCCCGACCATCGCTTTACCTGTCACTGCGGCATGCAGCTAACACCCACCGCCCGTTTTGCACAGCGACAGGCATAGGGCAACCCTGTTCGGGGGGCCTGCGACCGTTTGGCATGTCGCCGGTAGCAGAACCCGGAACATGGTGCTTACGACAGCCTGCTCGAGGCCGGCGGTCAGAGCCAGGTTGTGAGCCCGCTGAGCAGAGTTGCGGCACCGAAGACGAGCAGAATCGCGATGCACGCGGGCAGAGAATACGGGTTCCGATCGTTGTCTTGTGACATGGCAGCACCAATCCGGGAGGGATCTCCCATGCGCGCGAAAGCTGCGCTGATGACCTGATCGAATATCAGCGCGACCGCATAGGAATGCGAGACGAACGCCGGAGGCGCGTTATAGGCGCGGAATAAGTGTCAGCCCTGGTCGGCTTCCAGCAGCCCGAGCTTCGCGGCAAGCCAGCGCGTGGTGGAGGCCTGGATCAGGATCGTGGTCAGGATCGCGACGAAGGTGACGGAGGCGATCATCTCCGCTCCCGGCGCCTTCATGCCGAGCATGAGGCCGGCGAGCGCGGCGGGGATGACGCCGGTTTCGCGGGTCCAGCACATGAACAGCAGTTCCGCGAAGCTCCAGCGCGCGCGACGGTCGGGCAGCGCGCACAGGAAGACGGTCGCGGGGCGCGCAAGGAACATCAACACCAGCGTGACCGCGACGCCACCAAGCCAATACTGCTGCATCAGGGCAAAATTGACTTGAGCACCCAGCAGAATGAAAATGAACAGACGTAGAATGAAGGCCGTGGTCAGCACGAACTCATCGAGCTTCTGCGCTTCGCCCGGCTCCATCTGGAACCCGAAACGTTCCTTGTTGCCGAGCATGATGCCGAACACGAACACGGCCATGAAGCCGGATGCATGCAGGCCCTCGGCGGCGAAATAGGCGCTGATGACGGCGACGACGGTCACCACCGGCGCGTATTCAGCAAGGAATGCCCACTTCTCGTGAGCGATCAACAATGCCGCGAGATAGCCCAGCGTGATGCCGGCGACGATACCGATGGCGGAATGCGCCACCAGCTCGAACAAGGTGGCGGAGAGCGAGAACGCGCTGCCTGTCGCCATCCCCAGTAGGCTGAAGGTGATGATTGCCCCCACGGCGTCGTTGAACGCGGACTCGCTCATCACGGTCTGCGCAACACGGTCCCTGATGCGAACCTGGCGGAAGATCGGTACGAGCGTCGCCGGATCGGTCGAGGCGAGCGTTGCCGCGAGCAGGAACGCCACGACCGCGGGAACGCCGAGAATGAATTTGGCCGCCAGTCCCGTGATGGTCGCAGTGATCACGACGCCCGCCGTCGCGATCACTGCGATCGTGATCCAGACCTGTTTCAGCACGGCGAGCCGCAGCGTCGCGCCGCCGTCGAACAGGATATAGCTTGCGCCGAACAGCAGGATGATCTGGTTCAGCGCGGAATCGGCGGCGATATCGACAAGTCCAAGGGCATGCGGGCCGATCAGGATGCCGACGATGAGGAATACCGCGACGTCGGGAATCCTGACCTTCTGGGCGAAGAGCGCCGCGACTGTACCGATCGCCAGGACCAGACCGCAGGAGAGCAGCGTGTGCCTGGCGATTTCGATCGAGGAGGACACTAGCCCTGTGCCTTCAGCCAGGCGCTGATCTCGGTCACCGCGACATTGGCCTGGTTGAGCAGTTTGCCCATGGTGAAGAAGCCATGGAACTGGCCGGGGAAATGCCGGTAGGTCACGGGCACGCCGGCATCCCTGAGGAATGTCGCATACTCGTCGCCTTCGTCGCGCAGCGGATCGGCGCCGGCGGTCAGCACATAGGCCGGCGGCAATCCGGCGAAGTCTTTCGCGCGCGCGGGCGAGGCGCGCCAGTCGCTGTTGTCGGCGTCGCCGAGATAGTGGTTGCCGAACCAGCCGATCACCGAATGCGTCAAGAGGATGCTGGTCTCGGGCTCGCGGTGCGAGGGATGCTTCCGCGAGAAATCGGTCGCAGGATAGACCAGCAGCTGGGCGGCGAGCTTCGGTCCGCCGTCGCGAGCGGTGAGGGCAACCACGGCTGCCAGATTGCCGCCGGCGCTGTCGCCGCCGACGATCAGGCGCGAAGCATCGATGCCGAGATCCCCAGCATTGGCGGCGACCCATTTGGTCGCGGTGACGGCGTCGTCCACCGCGGCAGGGAAGCGGTGCTCGGGCGCGAGCCGGTAATCGACCGAGATCACGATCAGTTCGCCCTCATGGGCAAGCTTCTGGCAAACCACCTCATGGGTATCGAGATCGCCGATCACCCAGCCGCCGCCATGGAAGAACACCAGGCACGGCGCGAGCCCGTCCTTCTTGCGCAGTGTTTTCGGCGTGTAGATGCGAGCGGGGATCACGCCGTGCGGCGCCGGGATCGCAAGCGCCTTGCTCGATTCAAGCGCCGGCGGCTCGGGATTGGAGACGATGCGGGCGGCCCGATAATATTCGCGCGCTTCCGGTGCGGTCAGCGATTCATAGGCGGGCCGGCCGGCCTCCTGGAAGGCCTTGTAAACGGCGGCGGCATCGGGATCGAGAACGACGGGCATAGGCAACGAACCTTCTTGTGATGCTGAACTGAAGCGTCAGGCGGCGGTGCGGCCGCCATCGACGGTGTAGGCGGAGCCGGAGACGTAGCTCGCCTCGTCGGAAGCGAGGAAGGCGACGATCGACGCGACCTCGCTCGCGAGGCCGAGCCGGCGTGCCGGGATGCGGTCGACGATCTTCTCGACCGGTGGTGGCGCGTTGCCGCCGGAGCGGCCTTGCAGAATGGTGCTCAGCATCCGGCTCTCGATCATGCCGGGGCAGACGCAATTGACGCGCACGCCGGTGCCGGTGCATTCCCAGGCCGCGCTCTTGGTCAATCCGATCACCGCATGCTTGCTGGCGCTGTAGACCGCGATCATCGGCGATCCCATCAGGCCGGCGATCGAGGCGGTGTTGATGATGCTGCCCTTGTTCTGCTTCAGCATCACCGGCAGCACATATTTCATGCCGAGGAAGACACCGACGACATTGACGTCGAGCACCCGGCGAAAGCTCTCCAGCGAATATTCCGGGATCGGCCTGATGTCGCCCTCGATGCCGGCGTTGTTGTAGAAGGCGTCGATGGTGCCGAAGCGGTCGACGGCGGCGCGGACATAGTCCTTGACCTCGTCCTCATCGGTGACGTCGGCGGTGATCGCGAGAGCCTCGGCCGAGGCGGGCAGGTCCTTGATGGCGGCCGCAAGATCGGCCCCCTTGCGGTCGACTGCGACGATCCGCGCCCCGCGTTCGGCGAGCAGCTGGAGCGTGGCGGTTCCGATGACGCCGGCAGCCCCGGTGACGACGGCAACCCGGCCGTCGAGCCTGATGCGATCGGGCATGTTTGGGTTTCCTCTGGCTGGTCCGGTTCGATCCGGATTTTCCTGGTTTTCACGCGGTGCCGCGCGCCTTCAGCGTGAGGACTATCACACGTGTTCCCAGGAGTGACTAGAGGGTGACCAGAGGGTGGCCAGAGGTTGACCAGTGCCTGGCGGAGGGCCGGGGACGGGCGTCTGCGCGCCCTTTCCCCGCCGTATTCGGCGTGTTAACCGGTGGCCTGCGAGCGGCCGATATCAAGGTAGACTGTCGCGAGCCCGATTCGCCTTTTAAAGCCCGCGAGATGCTTCGAACCATTGCCCTGACTGGCTTTGCGGCCTTGGTTGCCGCCTCAACCATCTCGCTTGCGCCGCCCGCGCGCGCGCAGATCGGAACGATTTTCTCCGATCCCGCGCCGCGTCCGCCCGGCTCGATTCCGCGTGGCCAGGTGGCGCCTCCCAGCGACGACGACGAGGAAGTGCCGGAATTGCCGCGCGGCCGTCTGCTGCCGACACAGCCGCGGGCATTGCCGCCGGGCCAGGCGGTGCCGCCGCCCGGCAGCGTGCAGTCGCAGCCTTTGGCGCCGCCGTCAGGTAGCACGGTCGCTCCGCCCGGCGTTGCCGTGCAGCCGCCGCAGCCCGGCGGTCCCGCCGTTGCCAACACACCGCCCGGTGCCAATCCGCTGCCTGGCCTGCCGCCAGGGCAGCGTCAGCCCAAGGGGACGCCACAGGGCACCCCACCGCAGACGCCTGCCGCGTTGCAGCCGGGCGATGAGGTCGTGCAGGAGCCGCCGTCGACCAAGATCACCAACAAGAAGGCGAGCTTCTCCGGCCTCGACAAGATCACCGGACGCATCATCAATTTCGACGAGGATATCGGCGAGACCGTGCAGTTCGGCGCGCTGCGGGTGAAGACCGATGCCTGCTACACCAGGCCGTCGACGGAAGCCGCCAACACCGACGCCTTTGTCGAGGTCGACGAGATCACGCTGCAGGGCGAGGTGAAGCGAATCTTCTCCGGCTGGATGTTCGCGGCGAGCCCCGGCCTGCACGGCGTCGAGCATCCGATCTACGACATCTGGCTGACCGACTGCAAAGGGCCGGACCAGACCATCGTGACCGCCGCGCCCGATCCGCCGAAGGCGCCGACGCCGCCTCCGCCGCCGGCCCAGAAGCGCGCGCCGCCGAAGCAGGCAGCGCCGCGTCCGCCGCCGCAACCGCTGCCGCAATACCAGCAGCAGCCACCTCCGCCGCCCCAGCAGCGGCCGGGCGGGTTGTTCGGCGGATTGTTCGGGAATTAGGCGAAACTGCGTAGCCTGGATGGAGCGAAGCGAAATCCGGGTTTCTCTCCGCGGAGAGACGCTCCCGGACTGCGCTTCGCTCCATCCGGGCTACTTGCTACGCGATTACATCAATTGCGCGCGGCGATGATCGCCAGCGCGTCGGCACCCTTGACCGGCTGCGTGGTGTCGAGCTTGCGGAATTCCGCCGGCGCACCTGCGATCGCCTTGTCGAGCAGCGCGCGATAGCGGCGGCGCGAAATCTCCACCGCACCGAACGTCTTCAGATGCTCGGTCACATATTGCGTGTCGAGCAGCTCGAACCCGCCCGCGATCAGCCGCGCCACCAGATGCACCAGCGCGACCTTCGAGGCGTCACGCGTGGTGTGAAACATGCTTTCGCCGAAGAAGGCGCGGCCGAGGCTGACGCCGTAGAGGCCGCCGACCAGATTGTCGTCCTGCCAGACCTCGACGCTGTGGCAATGGCCTGACGCGTGCAGCCCGACATAGAGGTCGCGGATGCGCTTGTTGATCCAGGTGTCGTCGCGGCCGGGCTGCGGCGCCGCGCAACCGGCGATCACGGCCTTGAACGCGGTATCGACGGTGACGGTGAACACATCCGAGCGCACGGTGCGCGCCAGGCGGGAGGCGACCCGGAAGCCGTCGAATGGAATCACGCCGCGCAATTCCGGCTCGACCCAGAACAGGGTCGGGTCGTCGGCGCTCTCCGCCATCGGGAAGATGCCGCAGGCATAGGCGCGCAGCAGCACCTCGGGCGTGATCTCGGAGGAGGCGGAGTCGCGTGAGGTCATGCCGGCGAAGATAGCAAAGCGCGGGCCGTCTTGCGATGGGGCCTGCCACGGGGTCGCGACGTGTTGACGAAACGCGCCGGTTCCTCCACAAGCCGCGCCATTCCGCCGCAGTTTCCCGAGACGGACTGCGCGGCCATGCTACATTGCCACAAAAAGATGGCCCCGCCGCCCGGGACATGGCGGCTTGGGCGCCGACAATCGACACAGGTGAGGGGGACGCTGCATGAAATCGTCATGGCGGACGTTTGCGCCGCTGCTGGTTTGGCTGGTGATCTATCTGATCCCGGTGCCATCAGGGCTGAACGCCAATCAGTGGCACTATTTTGCGGTGTTCGCCGCCGTCATCACCGGGCTGATCCTCGAATCGATGCCGGTCGGCGCGGTCGGCCTGATCGGACTGACGGTCGCCGGCGTCGGCGGTTATGTCGAGCCCGACCCGAACAAGTCGCTGCGCTGGATGCTCGCCGGCTTTTCCGAGAGCACGGTGTGGCTGATCGTCGGCGCCTTCGTGTTCTCGATCGGCTATCGCAAGAGCGGGCTCGGCCGCCGGCTGGCGCTGCTTCTGGTGCGCGGGCTCGGCCGCCGCACCATCGGGCTCGGCTATGCGGTGGCGTTCTCCGATCTGGTGCTGGCGCCGGCGACGCCGTCCAACACCGCGCGCTCGGGCGGCACCATCTATCCGATCGTCAGCAACATCCCGCGCATCTACGGCTCCGAGCCGGGTCCGACCGCAGGCAAGATCGGCACCTTCGTGATGTGGACAGCGTTTGCGACCACGGCCGTCACCAGCTCGCTGTTTCTGACCGCGCTGGCGCCGAACGCCGCCGCGCTCTCGATCGCCAAGAAGCTTGTCAACATCGAGGTCGGCTGGTCGCAATGGTTCATCGGCTTCGCGCCGCTCGGCATCCTCTTGCTGCTGCTGGTGCCGCTGCTGAGCTACGCCGTCTGCCGGCCGGAGATCAAGGAAAGCCCGGAGATCGTGACCTGGAGCGAGGGCGAACTCGCCAAGATGGGGCCGCCGTCGCGGCACGAATGGATCATGGCGGTGCTGGTACTGCTCGCGATGTTCCTGTGGATCTGCGGCTCCAATCCCAATATCAGCGTGCCGCTGCTCGGCTCGAACTTCATCAACGCGACCACGGTGGTATTCGTCGTGATCTCGCTGATGCTGCTGTCAGGCGTGATCGTGTTCGAGGACATCGTCGCCGAGAAGAGCGCGTGGGAGGTCTTCTTCTATTTCACTTCGCTGCTCACGCTGTCGTCAGGTCTCAACGAGATCGGCTTCATCAAATGGGTCGCCGAGGGTTATGCGAAGCCGCTGTCCGGCACGTCGCCGCTGGTCGGGATGATCCTGCTCGTCACATTCTTCTTCTGGATCCACTATTTCTTCTCGAGCATCACCTCGCATACCGCCGCCGTGTTGCCGGTGGTGCTCGCCGTCGGCTCCAGCATTCCCGGCCTGTCGGTGCAGACCCTGATGCTGCTGTGCGTCTATTCGCTCGGGCTGATGGGCGTGATCTCGCCCTACGCCACCGGACCGGCGCCGATGTATTACGGCAGCGGCTATATCGGCAAAGGCGACTTCTGGAAGTTCGGGCTGATCTTCGGCGTAATCTACTTTGCAGGATTGTTGCTGATCGTGTTGCCCTGGCTACAAACGATCGGGTAAAATAGCCACAATCCAGCGAGAAACAGCGGCCGATCGGGAAGGAGGACCTTCCTTTCCGATTCTTAACGCGCTTTGTCTGACGGAAGCGTCCAAAATGCTTCCTCGAATGTGGCGCGCGCGGATTTCAGGGGACACATAGAGCCGCACCGGCTCATTCGTGTTTCTTCGTGGGCAAGTTATGGACCAGCATATCAAAGACCCGTCTATCGTGGCGCCCGAGCAAACCAGGCGGCCATCGCGCGGGCGAGGGTTTCTGACAGGGTGCGTCGTGCTGGCGGTGCTCGCCGGCATCGTCTGGTGGACGCGGCAGCAGGCCGCCCCGCCGCAGGCCGGCGGCGGGCGCAACGCCGGGCCGATGTCGATCGTGCCGGAGGCCGTCGGCAAGGGCGATATCGGCGTCAGACTCAATGCGCTCGGCACCGTGACGTCGCTCGCGACCGTGACGATCAGGAGTCAGATCAGCGGCTACCTGATGAAGATCGATTTCAAGGAAGGCGACGAGGTCAAGAAGGGTGACCTGATCGCCGAGATCGATTCGCGTCCCTATGAGGCGACGCTGGCGCAGGCCAAGGGACAGCTCGCCCGCGACGAAGCGCAGCTGAAGGGTGCCCAGGTCGATCTCACCCGCTATCAGAACCTCGCCGCGCAGAACGCGGTGCCGCATCAGCAGCTCGACACCCAGGTTGCGCTGGTCGCGCAGTATCAGGGCACGGTCGAGGCCGACCGTGCGTCGGTGAAGTCGGCCGAAGTGAATCTGCAATATTGTCGCATCGTCTCGCCGATCAACGGGCGGGTCGGGTTGCGCCAGGTGGATCTCGGCAACTATGTGACGGCGGGCGACACCAACGGCCTTGTCGTGATCACGCAGCTCGAGCCGATCAGCGTGCTGTTCACGCTGCCGGAGGACAATCTGCAGGCGGTCGCCAAGCGGTTGAAGGAGGGCGCGGTGCTGCCGACGGCGGCCTATGACCGCAGCGGCGCCAACAAGCTCGCCGAGGGATCGCTGCAGACCTTCGACAGCCAGATCGATGCGACCACCGGCACGATCAAGCTGCGCGCCCAGTTCGAGAACGACAAGCGCACGCTGTATCCGAACCAGTTCGTCAACATCCGCCTGCTGCTCGACACCCACAAGGATGCCACGACGATGTCGACCGCCGGCATCCAGCGCGGCGTCCCCGGCACCTTCGTCTATCTCGTCAACGCCGACAGCACGGTCTCGGTTCGGCCGGTCAAGATCGGCGTCACCGACGGCGACCGTGTCGAGGTGCTGTCGGGGCTTGTGCCCGGCGACCGCATCGTGATCGACGGCGCCGACAAGCTGCGCGAGGGCGCCAAGGTGGTGGTGCGCTCCGCCGCCGATGCCGCAAGCCCGGCCGGCGCGGCCAAAGGCGCGGCGAATGGGGCCGCCAAGGGAGACGGCAAGGGAGACGGCAAGGGAGACACCAAGGCAGATAGCAAGGGTGGCGCCGATCCCGACAAGGCGGGAGGCGGCAACCACAGGGGTGCCGCGGACGGGCAGAAGAAATGAACCCGTCGCGGCCATTCATCCTGCGGCCGGTGGCGACGACCCTGATGATGATCGCCATCATGCTGTCGGGCATGCTGGCGTTCAGATTCCTCCCCGTCGCGGCGCTGCCTGAGGTCGATTATCCGACCATTCAGGTGCAGACCTTCTATCCGGGCGCCAGCCCCGACGTGATGACGTCGTCGGTGACGGCGCCGCTCGAGGTGCAATTCGGCCAGATGCCGAATCTGAACCAGATGAGCTCGGTGAGCTCGGCCGGCTCGTCCGTGATCACGTTGCAGTTCGGCCTGTCGATCTCGCTCGACGTCGCCGAGCAGGAGGTGCAGGCCGCGATCAACGCCGCGGGCAATCTCTTGCCGTCGGACCTGCCGGCGCCGCCGATCTACGCCAAGGTCAATCCGGCTGACGCGCCGATCCTGACGCTGGGCCTGACCTCGAAGACCATGCCGCTGACGCAGGTGCAGGATTTCGTCGACACCCGGCTGGCGCAGAAGATCTCGCAGCTGCCCGGCGTCGGCCTCGTCAGCATCAGCGGCGGCCAGCGGCCCGCGGTGCGGATCCAGGCCGACATCCGCAAGCTTGCGGCCTATGGTCTCAACATCGACGATCTCCGCACCACGCTCGGCAACGCCAACGTCAACACGCCGAAGGGCAATTTCGACGGCGCGATGCGCGCCTACACCATCAATGCCAACGACCAGATCCGCAATGCCAGCGACTACCGCTCGCTGATCATCGCCTACAAGAACGGCTCGCCGGTTCGCCTCAGCGACGTCGGCAACGTCGTCGACGGCGCGCAGAACGACAAGCTCGGCGCCTGGATGAACGAAACCCAGGCGATCATCCTCAACATCCAGCGCCAGCCCGGCGCCAACGTGATCTCGGTGGTCCAGGGTATCAAGGACCTGCTGCCGCAGCTGCAGGCGACGCTGCCGGCCGCGATCGATCTCAACATCCTGACCGACCGGACCGTGACGATCCGGGCCTCGGTCCGCGACGTCGAATACGAGCTGGCGCTTGCGGTGATCCTGGTCGTGCTGGTGATCTTCGTGTTCCTGCGCTCGACCCGCGCCACGCTGATCCCGAGCCTGTCGGTGCCGCTCTCGCTGGTCGGCACGCTGGGCGCGATGTATCTGTTCGGATTCAGCCTGAACAATCTGTCGCTGATGGCGCTGACGATCGCGACCGGCTTCGTGGTCGACGACGCCATCGTCGTGATCGAGAACATCTCGCGCTATATCGAGGAGGGCGAATCTCCACTCGAGGCGGCGCTGCGCGGCTCCGAGCAGATCGGCTTCACCATCATCTCGCTGACGGTGTCGCTGATCGCGGTGCTGATCCCGCTGCTGTTCATGGGAGACGTCGTCGGTCGCCTGTTCCGCGAATTCGCCATCACGCTGTCGGTCACGATCCTGATCTCCGCCGTGGTGTCGCTGACATTGGTGCCGATGGCCTGCGCGAAACTCCTGAAGCCGGAGAGCATGACGCGCGAGAACACCTTCCAGCGGCTCAGCCGGGAAGGCTTCGACGCCGTCATCGCGATCTACGGCCGGATGCTCAACTGGGTGCTGGATCGCCAGACGTTCGTTCTGTTGATCGCGCTCGCCACCTTTGGGCTCACGGCGCTGCTCTATGTCGTCATCCCCAAGGGCTTCTTTCCGGTGCAGGACACCGGCGTGATCCAGGCGATCTCGGAGGCGCCGCAATCGGTGTCCTATGCGGCGATGGCCGAGCGGCAGCAGCGGCTCGCCAGCGCGATCCTGAAGGATCCTGATGTCGAGAGCCTGTCGTCGTTCATCGGCGTCGACGGCACCAACACCACGCTCAACAGCGGCCGCATCCTGATCAACCTGAAGCCGTATGAGCAGCGCAAGGCCGGCGTCTCCACGGTGATGGACCGGATCAAGGCGAGCACGGCGGCGCTGACCGGCATCACGCTCTACATGCAGCCGGTGCAGGACCTCACCATCGAAGGCACGGTGAGCCGGACGCAGTATCAGTTCATCCTGCAGGACGCCGATCCGAGCGAACTCGCGGAATGGACGCCGAAGCTGGTCGACAAGCTCAGGGAATTGCCCGAGCTCAGCGACGTCACCAGCGATATCTCCGCGCAGGGGCTTTCGGTGTTCGTGGACATCGACCGCGACCAGGCCGCGCGGTTCGGCATCACGCCGGCAACGATCGACAATGCACTGTACGATTCCTACGGCCAGCGCATCGTCTCCACCGTCTTCACCAATTCGAACCAGTACCGCGTCATCCTCGAGGCCGATCCGTCGCTGCAGAACTCGCTGGATTCGCTGTCGTCGATCTATCTGCCGTCATCGGTGGGCTCGACGCCGGTGCCGCTGTCCGTCATGGCCAGGATGCGGGTCGAGACCGCGCCGCTGCAGGTCTCGCACCTCGGCCAGTTTCCGTCGGCAACCGTTTCGTTCAACCTGGCCCCGGGCGCTTCGCTCGGCGGCGCGGTGACCGCGATCAAGCAGGCGCAGGCCGACATCAACCAGCCGCTCGGCATGATCACGAGCTTCCAGGGCGCGGCGCTGGCGTTCCAGTCCTCGCTCTCCAACCAGCTGTTCCTGATCCTGGCCGCGATCATCACGGTCTATATCGTGCTGGGCGTGCTCTATGAGAGCTTCATCCATCCGCTGACCATCCTGTCGACGCTGCCGTCCGCCGGCATCGGCGCGCTGCTGGCGCTGATGATGGCCGGCCAGGACCTCACCATCATCGCGATCATCGGCATCATTCTCCTGATCGGCATCGTGAAGAAGAACGCTATCATGATGATCGACTTCGCGCTCGATGCCGAGCGCAACGAGGGCAAGCCGCCGCGGGAGGCGATCTACCAGGCCTGCCTGTTGCGGTTCCGGCCGATCATCATGACGACGATGGCCGCTGTGCTCGGCGCGCTGCCGCTGATGCTCGGCAGCGGCGCCGGCTCCGAGCTCCGGCATCCGCTCGGCATCTCGATCGTCGGC
Organism: Bradyrhizobium sp. USDA3010; assembly: GCF_056429065.1. NCBI lineage: Bacteria > Pseudomonadati > Pseudomonadota > Alphaproteobacteria > Hyphomicrobiales > Nitrobacteraceae > Bradyrhizobium > Bradyrhizobium sp. USDA3010. Next base: position 106,782 of record NZ_JBWJZD010000009.1, on the reverse strand, counting down.
GGCCTGCTGGTGAGCCAGATGCTGACCCTGTTCACGACGCCGGTGATCTATCTCTGGTTCGATCGCCTGGCGCTGCGGTTTGCCGGGCGGGCGGACGAGGTCGGCGAGGCGAGCGGGTCGCGTTGAGCCATGAATCCGTCAACGCCCTTTATCCGCCGGCCGGTCGCAACCACGCTGTTGACGTTCGGGCTCGCGGCGGCCGGCCTTGTGGCGTTCTTCAAGCTGCCGGTGTCGCCGCTGCCGCAGGTGGATTTTCCGACCATCTCGGTGCAGGCGACGCTGCCCGGCGCCAGCCCGCAGGACGTCGCGACCACGGTCGCGAGCCCGCTTGAGCGGCATCTCGGCCAGATCGCCGATGTGACGGAGATGACGTCGTCGAGCTCGGTCGGTTCGACCCGGATAACGCTGCAGTTCGGGCTGAACCGCGACATCAACGGCGCGGCGCGGGACGTGCAGGCCGCGATCAACGCGGCACGGGCCGATCTGCCGACCAGCCTGCGCAGCAATCCGACCTACCGCAAGGTCAACCCGGCCGACGCGCCGATCCTGATCCTGACGCTGACGTCGGACACGCTGACCCGCGGCGATCTCTACGACGCCGCCTCCACGGTGCTGGCGCAGAAGCTGTCGCAGGTCGAGGGCATCGGCGAGGTCGTGGTCGGCGGCAGCTCGCTGCCCGCCGTGCGCGTCGATCTGATCCCGCAGGCACTCTATAAATACGGCATCGGACTCGAAGACGTCCGCGCGGCGCTGTCGAGCGCCAACGCCCACAGCCCCAAGGGCGGCATCGATGTCGGCGACCAGCGCTACCAGGTCTACGCCAACGACCAGGCCAACAAGGCCGATGACTACAGATCGCTGATCGTGGCCTATCGCAATGGCGCGCCGGTTCACCTCTCCGATGTCGGCGAGGTGGCCGACGGCGTCGAGAATCTGCGCAATGCCGGGCTCGCCAACGGCAAGCCCGCGGTGCTGCTCATCCTTTACCGCCAGCCGAACGCCAACATCATCTCGACCGTCGACCTGGTGAAGGGGCTGATGCCGCAATTGCAGGCCTCGATTTCGCCGGCGATCGACATCGGCCTTGCGGTGGATCGCTCGACAACCATCCGCACCTCGCTCCGCGACGTCGAGCGAACGCTGGTTCTGGCGGTGATGCTGGTCATCATCGTGGTGTTCGCGTTCCTGCGCAATTTGCGCGCCACCTTGATTCCGGTGGTGGCGGTCTCGGTGTCGCTGGTCGCAACCTTCGGCGCGATGTACCTGATCGGCTACAGCCTCGACAATCTGTCGCTGATGGCGCTGACGGTGGCGACCGGCTTCGTGGTCGACGACGCCATCGTCGTGCTGGAGAACGTCACCCGCTACATCGAGGAGGGCCTGAGCCCGCTCGAGGCGGCGCTGAAGGGCGCCAACGAGGTCGGCTTCACCGTGCTGTCGATGAGCATCTCGCTGATCGCGGTGTTCATCCCGATCCTGCTGATGGCCGGCATCGTCGGGCGGCTGTTTCGCGAGTTCGCGATGACGATCTCGATCTCGATCCTGATCTCGCTCGCGGTCTCGCTGGCGACCACCCCGATGATGTGCGCCGTGCTGCTCAAGCCGGACAGCGGCGGCCACGGCCGGCTCTATTGGGCCAGCGAGCGCTTCTTCGAGGCGATGCTGAATTTCTACCGCAGGACGCTGACGGCCGCGTTGCGGCATCCGGTCTCGGTGATGCTGATCCTGGCGGCGGTGTTCGGCCTCAACTTCTATCTCTACAGCGTGATCCCGAAGGGCTTCTTCCCGCAGCAGGACACCGGGCGGTTGGTCGGCTCGATCCAGGCCGACCAGAGCGTCTCGTTCCAGCTGATGCAGCAGAAGCTCGCGCAGTTCGTCGGCATCATCCAGAAGGATCCGGCGGTGGAGACGGTGGTCGGCTTCACCGGCGGCGGCCAGACCAATTCCGGCTTCGTGTTCGTCTCGCTGCGCCCGCTCGACCAGCGCAAGATCGGCGCCGACGGCGTGATTTCACGCCTGCGCCGCGAGATGTCGGTGGTACCCGGCGCCAGCCTGTTCCTGCAAGCGGTGCAGGACATCCGGGTCGGCGGGCGGCAGTCGAATGCGCAGTATCAGTACACGCTGCAGGGCTCGACGCTGGAGGAGCTCAACGACTGGACGCCGAAGATCACCGCGGCCTTGCAGCGCGATCCGAACCTTGCCGACGTCAACAGCGACCAGCAGAACAAAGGCCTTGAATCCGACCTCGTGATCGACCGCGATGCTGCGGCCCGGCTCGGCATCACCGTGAGCCAGATCGACAACACCCTCTACGACGCCTTCGGCCAGCGTCAGGTGTCGACGATCTATGTCGCGCGCAACCAGTACCACGTCATCATGGAGGTCGCGCCGCGCTACTGGCAGAACCCCGAGACGCTGAAGGACGTCTACATCAGCACGTCGGGCGGATCGGTCGGCGGCTCGCAATCGACCAACGCGGTGGCCGGCACCGTGGTGGCGCCGGGAATCTCGAGCGCGGCGAGTTCAGCCAATGCCCAGGCCGCGCGCAACCAGGCGACCAATTCGATCGGCTCGACCGGGAAGGGCGTCGCCTCGACCGGATCGGCCGTCTCGACCAACAGCGAGACCATGATCCCGCTGTCGGCGGTGGCGGAGTTCAAGCAGGGCGCGACGCCGCTTGCGGTCAATCACCAGGGCCTCCTGGTCGCCAACACCATCTCGTTCAACCTGCCGCCGAACGTGTCGCTGAGCACTGCGGTCGGCAGCATCGGGGCGACGATGAACCGGATCGGCGTCCCGGCGACGATCCGCGGCACCTTCCAGGGCTCCGCCAAGGCGTTCCAGGATTCGCTCAGCAACCAGCCGTTCCTGATCCTGGCCGCGATCGTCACGATCTACATCGTGCTGGGCGTGCTCTATGAGAGCTACGTCCATCCGCTGACCATCTTGTCCACACTGCCCTCGGCAGGTGTGGGTGCCTTGCTGGCGCTGATGGCATTCAAAACCGAGTTCAGTATCATGGCGCTGATCGGCGTCATCCTGCTGATCGGCATTGTGAAGAAGAACGCCATCATGATGATCGACTTTGCGCTGGACGCGGAACGCAGGCGCGGGCTGGAGCCGCTCGAGGCGATCAAGGAGGCATGCCTGCTGCGCTTTCGTCCCATCATGATGACGACGATGGCCGCGCTGCTCGGCGCGGTGCCGCTCGCGATCGGGATGGGCGACGGCGGCGAGCTGCGGCAGCCGCTCGGCATCGCCATCGTCGGCGGCCTGATCCTGAGCCAGGTCCTGACGCTTTACACGACGCCGGTCATCTACCTCTATCTCGACCGGTTCCGCTTGTGGGCCCTGCGCGTCCGCCGCGGCGGCGCCGTGCGGATGCCGGGCTCCTCACTTCAACCGGGCGAGTAAATGCCGACAGGTGCAGCGTTGCTTAGTCTTCGAATATTGCGGAAACCGGTCCGGTTTCGGCGCGTGGCCGCGTTCGGCGGCCTCAGCCTTGGTCTGAGCCTTGGCCTGACCGGCTGCATCCCCGGGGTGGAGAAACCCGAGCTCAGTCTCGAAGTGCCGGCGAGCTATCGCGCCGCGACCAAGGGCGATGCCGACGCCGCCGTTCCGGCGCTCGCCTGGTGGCGCGGCTTCCGCTCGCCCGAGCTGACAGGGCTGATGGAATCCGCGCAGCTTTACAATCTCGATATCGCGGTGGCGATCGCCCAGATCGTGCAGGCCGACGCGCAGGCCGGCGTGTCCGGCGCCGCGCTGCTGCCGTCGATCTCGGGATCGGCGAATGCCGAGCGTCAAAAGATCGCGACGGGATCGAGCTCGGTGCTCGGCGGGAGCAGCGGTACGTTCTCGCAGTACAGTCTGGGGCTGAGCGCGAGCTACATCGTCGACTTCTGGGGCAAGAACCGCGCGACGTTGTCGGCGTCGGAGGAGAGCGCGACGGTCGCCCGCTACAATCGCGAGGTGGTCGCGCTGACTACGATGGCGACGGTGGCCAACACCTATTTCCAGGTGCTGGCGGCGCAGGACCAGATCAAGGCCACCCGGCGCAATCTGGCGGCGGCCGAGCGCATCCTGGCTTTGATCAAGTCGCAGTTCGCCGGCGGCACCGCCTCGCAGCTCGACCTGTCGCAGCAGGAGGCGCTGGTCGCCACGCAACGCGCGGCGATCCCGCCGCTCGAGGTGACGCTGGGGCAGAACACCGCCGCGCTCGCCCTCTTGGTGGCGCGCGCGCCGGCCGATTTCGCGGTGCGCGGCGGCAGCACGACGCAGATCTCGGTGCCGCGCATCACACCGGGGATGCCGTCGGAATTGCTCTACCAGCGGCCTGACGTCCGTCAGGCCGAGGCGCAGCTCGCGGCCTCTAATTTCAGCGTCGACGCGGCGCGGGCGGCGTTCTTCCCGCAGATCCAGCTGACCGGCACCACGGGCTTCCAGAGCGCGGCGCTCGCCTCGCTGTTCGCGCCGGGCGCCTGGTACTACACGCTCGCGGCCGGGCTGACGCAGCCGCTGTTCGACGGCTTCCTGCTGGAGAGCCAGCTCAAGCTCGCCAAGGGCCAGCAATTGCAAAACCTGCAGGCCTATCGCAAGGCGGTGCTGTCGGCCTTCGCCGATGTCGAGAAGGCGCTGATCGCGTTGCAGAAATATACGCTGCAGGAGCGGCTGCAGTCCGACGTGGTGGCGAGCTCGCGCAAGGCGTTCGAGGTCTCCGAGACCCAGCTACGCGGCGGCACGGTCAATCTGATCACGGTGCTGCAGACACAGCAGACGCTGTTCACGGCTGAACTCAACCTGGTGTCGGTGCGGCTCAACAAGCTGCTGGCGGCCAGCAGCTTGTTCCAGGCGCTCGGCGGCGGCTGGACACCGGCCGGCACGCTCGCGGCGGCAGTGCCATGAGGTCGGTCATGCAGCGGTTCGTCACACTGTTCGTCGTTACTCTCGTCATCGCGCTCGGCGCGCCGACCGGCATTGCCCGTGCGCAGCAGCGGCCACCGAACAGCATTCCGCTCGCCTTCGGCATGAGCGCCGATCAGGCCAGCCAGTCGCTCGGCGTTCCGCTGAACTATGTTCGCGGCACGCCGGGCAATGAATTGTTCGTCGCGCTGCCCAATGTCAGGGGCAGCGTGCTGTCGAGGCGCAGCGACGGGCTTTATCTGCAATTCGGCAAGGGACGCCTGATCGCCTGGAAGGGCGACTGGGGGACCATTCCGCAATGAGGGCCCTCGGCATGACCGCCATCAGAGCATTGATCGCCTGCGCCGCCGTCGCGCTCGGCACCGCCGCCGTCTCGGCCCAGAACTTGTCTCATGACTTGGAGCCGCAACGGCCGCTGCGTTACGGCAGCACCGGCGGTGCGTATTTCGACGGCAGGGACGACGACCGCGATTTCCGCAGCAACGGCTCCTTTCCGGGCAGCTTCGCCGCCGATCCCTTCAGCGCGGGCTTCGGCGCGGCAGGTCTGTTCGGCTCGACGCCGTATCACTCGGCGCGGTCCTATCCGTCGCAGGTCATCTTCGGCGCGCCATGTCAGGATTGCCGTCCGCATCGCGCGCGACGGCACCGCGATCGGGCTGATTGAGGGGCTGGGGAAGCGGAAGGCGCTTTTAGCTCTTGCGCAGAAGGTCGTCGATGATGCGCAGCTTCATCCAGCCGGTCTTGTCGATAATCTCCCTGCGCAGCGTGTCCTTTTCCATCTCGTATTGCTCGCGCGAGCTGTCGTGGCCGCCGCTCGCGGTGATTCCGAATGTCCTGAGCAAGGCGTTGTGCCGCGCCTCCCAGGCGATCACATGCTCGGTCATGAGCTGCGTCACCGCTGGAAGGAAGCCGGGATGGCCTGCCAGGCCGCATGTTTCCGTGGTCTGCGGATCTTCCGCCAGCATGATCACGTTCCATTCGTCGTAGCCGATCAGATCCAGCTGCGTGTAGAGAAACGCGCCATGCGGCCCGTCCCAGATCTTGTGGTCGATGACCAGGAACGGCAACGCATGGCAGTAGCCGTGGCGCGCCGTCATGTCACGGTTGAAACTCTCGGTGCGCTCCTGCAGCCGTTGGTTGGCCGCAGCAAACACGGCGAGGCGATTGTCCGCCGCCGGCACGATGCTGGCTGCGTCGTCGGGCGCGAACCCCGCATCGCGCAGCATCGGCCCGATCCGCGGATCTTCCCACTGCCTCTTGTGAAAAGCGGGGGCCGCGCCGTCGGCACCCGGTGCCGGACGCAAGGGCTCCTTGAGGTCGCCCGACGTCGCCTGCTTCTTTCCAAAAACCACCCTGCGCTCGAACATCGTGCCGTTCCTGCCAAGCTGGGGGAAAAGCATGGCAAGCAATGCCCAGATTTGTCTTAACCCGGTCAGGGCCAGCGGCTGCGATCGAACAACAGGGTGACGCGACCGTTAAGGCCAACGCGAAAATTCGATCAATCCGCCGGCGGAAGCGCTCTAACTGGCGGCAGCGCTTGTCGATTTCGCCGGCGCCGGGGTGACGCGGGCGAACCGCACCACGAAGCGGGTGCCCTTGTGGCTGGGGTCGCGCTCGACGCTGGCGTCGAGCTTGACGGCCATCGCCGCGACGATGCGCTGGCCCATCCCTGTGCCGCGTGGATCGGCCTTGTCGGAGAAGCCCACGCCTTCATCGCTGATCGCAAGCTGCAAATCGTCCGCGTCCGGCTTCAGCTCGACATGGATCGGGCCGGCGCCGTCGGGATAGGCGTATTTCACGGCGTTCATCACCAGCTCGTTGACGATGATGCCGATCGCGACCGCGCGGTCGGGATCGATCTCGACCGGGTCGGCCTTCAGCGTCAGCCGCGACATCTTGTTGCCTTCGGCCGATCGCCTGAGATCCTCGAGCAGCGCCTCGAGATACTGGTTGAGCATCACCGTCTTGAAGTCGTGCGAGGTGTAGAGGCGGCGATGCACCTGCGCGACGGCGGCGACCCGGCCCATCGCATTGGTGAGCGCCGCCTTGACATCCTGCTGGGTCGAGGAATTGGCTTGCAGATGCAGCAGCGAGGCAATGATCTGCAACGAATTGCCGACGCGATGGTTGACTTCGCGCAGCAGAACCTCGCGCTCGGCGGCGAGCGCGGCGTAGCGGTCGCGCGAGGCGTGCACCTCGGCCTCGGCCTCGTCGCGCGCCTTCTGGATCGCGGCCCGCCGGACCGCGCCGTTCACCGCGACCTGGAGCAGGGGGATGAATTCGCCCCTGACGTCCTTGACCAGATAGTCCGCCGCGCCGGCCTTCAGGGCGGTAACGGCAATCGCCGAATCCTGCGAGGCGGTGACGAACACCACCGGCGGCGCATCCGCAATCTTGAGAATCTGCTCCAGCGTCTCGAGCCCGTCGAGGCCGGGCATGTACTGGTCGAGCGCGACCACGTCGATGCCGCCTTGGGCGAGCCGCTCGAGGCCTTCCTGGCCGCTTGCGGCGTGCACGACCTTGTAGCCTGCGCGCGTCAGCCCGCGTTCGACCAGGCGCGCCAGCGCCGCGTCGTCGTCGATATAGAGCAGTGTCGGCGTTGCGCTGGTCATGGGGAAGCTGGCGGCACCTGAATCACGGAAAAGAACAGGCCAAGCTGGCGAATGGCGTTGGCAAAGCTTTCGTAGTTCACCGGCTTGGTGATGTAGACATTGCAGCCGAGTTCGTAGCAACGCTTGATCTCCTGGGAGTCGTCGGTCGTGGTCAGTACGACCACCGGCGTCGCCTTGAGATGCTTGTTTTCCTTGACCCGCTTCAGAATATCGATGCCGGTCATGTCGGGCAGATTGAGATCAAGCAGGATGAGCAGGGCCTGGCCCTTGCGCTCAACCGCGCTGCCATCCTTGCCGAACAGGTAGTGCACGGCCTCTGTACCGTTGGTGAACGGGACGATCTCATTGTTGACACCTGAGCGCCGGATATTCCGCTCAATCAGGCGGGCATGGCCCTCGTCGTCCTCGATCATGATGATGGTGACTGGATCGCTCATGATTCCTTGTCCCGGTTCTTGCCTGAGTTCTTGCCTGACCATTTGATAGGCAGCGTGATCGTGAACGTGCCGCCGTTGTGAAGTTCCGATGCTACCGACATGGTGCCGCCCAGTCTGCGCACAAGTGCGCGGACATGGGCAAGCCCGATGCCCTGACCGGGCTTGTCCTGGGTTCCGGCACGGCGGAACAGATCGAAGATGCGCTGGTGGTCCTTCGGATCGATGCCGCGGCCATTGTCCGTGACCTCGAAAATCGCAAAGCCCAGCTTGGTGCGGCCCTCGATCGAAATCTCGCCGGGGACGCCGTCCTTGAGGTACTTGAGTGCATTGTCGATCAGGTTGGAGAAGATCTGCTCCAGCGCGAGGCGGTCGCTGACGATATTCGGCAAAGTGCCGACCTCGACGGTCGCATTGGCCTCGGCCGCCTGATGCGCGACCGTCTTGACGATGCCGTCGATCAGCTCGCGGACGTCGATCCGCTCCAGCTTGAACTCGCGGCGGCCCTCGCGGGTGAGATTGAGGATCGCGCTGATCAGGCGGTCCATCTTTGCGATCGACGATTTGATGAAGCCGAGCGATTCGCTGAAATCGTCGGATAGCTGCTTGTCGGAGCCTTCAAGCTCGGGCTCGGCCACATCGGTCGCGTCTTCCATCGCCGGCGCCAGCGATGCGGTGCGATTGAGCGTGGCGATACGCTTGAAGATATCGCCGCGCAATTCCTCCAGCTCGCTGGTGAAGCCCATGATGTTGACCAGCGGCGAACGCAGGTCGTGGCTGACGATATAGGCGAAGCGCTGGATTTCCTCGTTGGCCTCGCGCAGGTCGGCGGTCCGTTCGTCGACGATGGTTTCGAGATTGACGTTGCTGTCGCGCAGCCTGGCCTCGGCCTCGTCGCGCGCCCGCGACGATTGCCGCAGCAGCACGAGCGAGAGGGCGGCGAGCGCCAGCACCATGCAGGAGCCGGCAATGGTGACGGAGGAGGCCAGCACCTGGGTCCTGTCCGCGGTCGCGGTGCGCGCCGCCAGCAGCCGATCCTCCTCGGTGCGCATGTCGCGGCCGATCCGGGCGATCGCCTCCAATGCATCGGCCGACGTGCCCTTGCGCAGGATGTCGACGCTGGTCGCGGCGTCGTTGTTGTTGGCGCGCTCGATGCTGAGGGCGAACTCGGCCAGCCGTTGCTCGACGGCGGCCTTGAGCTTCGCGGCATTGGCGACCTGCTCCGGATTGTCGACGGTCATCATCTGGAGATGGTCGAGCGCGGCCGGGAGCGCGGCCGCGGCCGACTGGTACTCGGACAGGTATTGTGGTGCTGACGTCAGCAGATACGCCCTGGTCGCGCTTTCTGCGCGTCTGACGTCAAGCAGCAGATTGGCGACCTGGCTCTCGACCTCGACCGTATGGACGACCCAGGCGTTGTCCTCACGCGCCTTGTTGACCAGCAGGACGGACGCCGCGCTGACCGCGACCAGCACGAAAAATCCCGCCGAGAGCAGCAGGATCTGCAACGTGGACCGGCGTCGTGAAACGGGTGTCACGACGGTCTCTTCGCAAGAGTGGGATTCAATGCGTCCCCGTGGAAAGCCAACAACCCTTTAGTACGTTTGAGCGGGCCGCTGGGTTCCACAAAGTTCCAAACTATTTCGGGGCGTCGGACGGTTGGCCGGCGAGATACTGCTCCAGCCAGTGAATGTGATAATCGCCCTCGATGATGTCGGGCTCGCGCACCAGTGCGCGGAACAGCGGCAGCGTCGTCTCGATGCCGTCGACCACCATCTCGTCCAGCGCCCGGCGCAGCCGCATCAGGCATTCGCCGCGGGTCTTGCCGTGCACGATCAGCTTGCCGACCAGCGAGTCGTAGTAGGGCGGAATCACGTAGCCCTGATAGACGGCGGAATCGATCCGCACGCCGAGACCGCCAGGCGCATGGAATTGCGTGATCCGTCCGGGCGAGGGACGGAAGGTCTGCGGGTTCTCCGCATTGATGCGGCACTCGATGGCGTGGCCGATGATCGCGATCTCGCTTTGCTTGGCCGGAAGCTCGCCGCCGGCGGCAATCCGGATCTGCTCCAGCACCAGATCGATATCCGTGATGCTTTCGGTGACGGGATGCTCGACCTGGATGCGCGTGTTCATTTCGATGAAATAGAACTCGCCGTCCTCGTAGAGGAATTCGATGGTGCCGACGCCGAGATACTTCATGTCCCGCATCGCCTTGGCACAGGTCTCGCCGATCCTGGCGCGCGCCGCCGCCCCGAGCACGGGCGAGGGGCCTTCCTCCCAGACCTTCTGGTGACGGCGCTGCAGCGAGCAGTCGCGCTCGCCGAGATGGATGGCGCCGCCGCGGCCATCGCCGAGAATCTGGATCTCGATGTGGCGCGGCTTCTGCAGGTATTTCTCCAGATAGACCGAGGCGTCGCCGAACGCCGACTTGGCTTCGTTGGCCGCGGTCGTCAGCGCCAGCGCGAGGTCGGCCTCGGTGTGGGCGACCTTCATGCCGCGGCCGCCGCCGCCGGCCGCCGCCTTCACCAGCACCGGGAAGCCGATCTCCTTGGCGATCGCCATGGCATCGTCGTCCGCCGTCACCGCGCCGTCCGAGCCGGGCACCACGGGGATGCCGAGGCGCTTGGCGGTCTTCTTGGCCTCGATCTTGTCGCCCATCAGGCGGATGTGCTCGGCCTTCGGTCCGATGAAACCCAGATTGTGGTCGGCGAGGATCTCGGCGAAGCGCGCATTCTCGGACAGGAAGCCGTAGCCGGGATGCACGGCGTCGGCGCCGGTGATCTCGCAGGCGGCGAGCAGCGCCGGGATGTTGAGATAGGAATCCTTCGACGGCGGCGGCCCGATGCAGACGCTCTCGTCGGCGAGCCGCACATGCATGGCGTCGGCGTCGGCGGTGGAATGCACCGCTACGGTGGAGATGCCGAGCTCCTTGCAGGCCCGGAGCACGCGAAGCGCGATCTCGCCGCGATTGGCTATGAGGATCTTGTCGAACATCGCAGCGCCTGACGTTGACGGAAGCTATTCAATGATGACGAGCGGCTCGCCGAACTCGACCGGCTGGCCGTCCTCGACGAGGATCTGGGTCACCGTGCCCGCGCGCGGCGACGGAATCTGGTTCATCGTCTTCATCGCCTCGATGATCAGAAGGGTCTGGCCGGCCGTGACCTTGGTGCCGACTTCAATGAACGGCTTGGCGCCAGGTTCCGGAGCCCAATAGGCGGTGCCGACCATCGGCGAGGGCACGACACCCGGGTGCTTCGCCATGTCGGTGGCGGCAGCGGCGGCAGCCGGCACTGCCACCGGGGCGGCAACCGCATGCACGGCTGACGGCACGGAGGCGGCGATGCTGATATTGCGCGCGACCCGGACGCGCAGGCCGGCGCGCTCGATCTCGATCTCGGTGAGGTTGGTCTCAGCAAGCAGCAGCGCGAGCTCGCGGATGAGGACGCTGTCGTCGTTCTTGGAGTCGTTCTTGGACTTTGCGGCTGATTTGTCGTCTGGCTGGCGCGCCATGTTGTTTGATCCGAAATCTCTGTCTGGTGACGGGGAACGTCAGGATTGACGATTAAGTCTTTGCCTTCGCACCGATCCTGGCGGCGAGGCCGATGATCGCAAGCCGGTAGCCGTCGATGCCGAAGCCGCAAAGCGACGCGAAGGCGGCTTTAGCAGTGAACGAGTGGTCCCGGAAGCTCTCGCGGGCGTGGATGTTGCTGACATGGACCTCGACGGCGGGGATCTTGACCGCGACCAGCGCGTCATGCAGCGCGATCGAGGTATGGGAGTAGCCGCCGGCGTTGATGATGATGCCGACCGCCTTTTTGGCGTGGGCCTCATGGATGAAGTCGATCAGTTCGCCCTCGCGGTTGGACTGCCGGCAATCGGCGGTCAACCCGAACTGCCGCGCGGTGTCCGCGCACAGCTTCTCGACGTCGGCGAGGGTGGCATGGCCGTACGTCTCCGGCTCGCGCGTCCCCAACAGGTTGAGGTTCGGGCCGTTCAGCACATAGATCGTTCCGGCAGCAGCCATTTTCAGGGGTTCCGAAGGGGAAAGTGGGCCGGGTTATAGGTAACAACCGGCCGCAGGGGAAGTCTTTAGGTGAAATCGGAACGTCTTCAACAGCTTCCTCCGCTCTGTTAGATAGCTGCCGTAACCTACGGAAATTGCTGATTAACCAAATCCGGAGGAAGTCGCCCCTCCGCTGTGCTCCCGCCGGCCATCCACTGGCGACTGCGGGGTGCAGCCGCATGCAAAACCCCGCCCTTGAGGGGGCGGGGTTGAGATCGAGGCGAGGGCCCGTGATGGCACCGCTCGCGCCGAGGCCGAGGTCAGCCCTCGATGATGTAGACGATCTCGTGGGTCTCCGGCTGCACGATGATGTAGCGGCCGTGGACCAGGATAAACTCGTAACCGCGCCACTGCGGGTAGATCGTCACCACGCGCTCCGGCAGCGGATAGAAGTGCACGTCAGCCGGGACGCGGGTGCCGACCGCCACGTTGAAGTTCACGTTGGTGGTTTCGGTCACATGCTCCGACCTGATCGCGGTCGAGATCTGGGTGCGCTTCTCGGCCGGCGGAGCCGCGGTGGCCGACGTCGCCGCGTTGCCGGTCGTGGTCTGGGTGCGGCTCGTGTCGTTGGTCTGGGCGCGGTTGGCGTCGGTCGGGCTCTTGGTCTGAGCGTTCTGGTTGGTGGTGGCGCCGTTCTTCTCTCGGCTCTCGGCGGCGTTGGTGCGATCGCGACCCTCGCGGCTTTCCGCATTCATCTTGCCGCTCTTGTCACGCTCCTCGGCCCTCATGTTGCCGCTCTTGTCGCGGCCTTCGGCCTTCATGTCCTTCGAGCTTTCCTTCGAACCTTCCTTGGCGCCCTTGGTCGCATCGTTCTCCGAGCTCATGCTCTTCGACTTCTGCGTGTTCTCCTGGGCGCCCTTGGTGGCGGGGCCGGACTTTTCGGACTCGGCGCCCTTCATGCCCGATGCGTCATCCTTCATGCCTGAAGAAGACTGGCCGGTCGTGGAGTGATCGGAACCCTTCATGCCGCCCGTGTCGCGCTGCATGGTGCCCGACGATGCGCCACCGGACGGTGCGCTGTGCTGCACGGTCGCGCCACCGCCGGCCCCGGATTCCTTGTTGGCGCCGCCGGCGCCCTGTGCATTCGCGAAACCGGTACCGGCGATCAGGGCCGCCGCAGCGACCGAAATCAGAAAGCGGTTAGTCATCATATTCCTCCTCGTTATTCAGCATTGCCCGCGCCGACAACGGGAGAGGATGTGCGATGTTCCTGTTGATTTGCGGTTCCTTGCGGTTTGTTTCTTTTGTGAATGCGCGATGAACAATCTGCGTTAACCGCAAGCCCAGTCGAACTCCATGCTCGCAAGATCGAGCTGGCCGTTGCCGCCGCCGAAATTGAACCCGCCGAAATGTTCTTCGATCTCGAGATAGGTCGCGCTGTATCTCGGCGTCCACTGGTTGGGGAACATCGTGCCACCGAGATGATTGCGGCCGTGCAGCCGCTCAAGACCGCGCGCACTGCCTTGCTCGCCATAGGGTGCGATGTAGTCGCCGAGCTCGCCCTTGTGCAGCAGATGATCGCGCGGCGGCTTGCCGACATTGGGGTCATCTTCGCGCGGCGCAAGTGCGATGCCGTAGGCGTGGTGCCCGGTCTCGGGGATGCCTCCGAACACACGGTACCAGTATGTCTTCTCCAGTCCTTCGATGCGGGTGCGGCCGACATTGACGTCGAACGCCGTGCGCGCCGCGCCCTTCACGAGCCAGCGCGGAGGCGAATTGGTTTCCAGCAACGGATTGCCGGCAAGCTCCGGCGGCCGGCAGAGCGGTCCGGCGAACTCGGTCTCGGTGAGCCAGATCGCTGCGAAATTGTGGTCGATGATGTCCTTCATCCGAAACTCCATCGGATGACGGTTCTGCCGATAGGCGAAGTACGGCAGCAGATTGGGATCGGATGGACGCGCGATGGTCTCCGCCGCGAGATATTGCGCGACCGCGTCGATTTCGACGGGTTCGTCATATTGCTGATCGGCGAACATGGCGAGCGCGACATAGGCGTCTCCCTTGGCGCGATACTGCGCCGGGACGCGCAGCGTGAAGCAGTGCTGCATCGGAAAGCCGTCATGGGGACTGAGCGGCCATTGCTCGGTGCGAATGCCCGGTGGCAGGCCGTAGCACCAGCCATGATCGTGGTCGGTGCCACGCTGTGGCGCTGTCTTCAGGAGCGTGAGATCGTAGCCAAGGGTTGGTGGAGCAAGGGTTGGTGGAGCAAGTGTTGGTGGCGCAAGGGTTGGCGGGGCCAGGGGCATGGCGCGCGGCTTTCGTTGTTGGTGATGCCTCTTGGTTGCGGCCAGCGCGGAAGCGGTTCGGTGCCGCAAATAAAAAATCCGGCTGCCAGGCAGCCGGATTTTTCTTGATGGATGAGCGCCGTCGAAGCGACGATCAGCAGGTCGCCTTGCCGCAGCGGGCAAGGCCGATCTTCTCCTTGAGACCCTCGACGCCGACCGCGCCGATCACGACCTGCTTGCCGATCACATAGCTCGGCGTGCCGTTCATGCCCATGGATTCGGCGAGGCGGAAATTCTCTTCGATGGTGGCCTTCACCTCGGGGCTTGCCATGTCCTTCTCGAGCTTGGTCATGTCGAGACCGACCTCCTTGGCGACCGCCAGCGCGCGCGCCTTGTCGGCGGCGCCGCGGCCGCCCAAGAGCTTCTGGTGAAACTCGAGATACTTCTTGCCGGTCGGATCCTGCATGCGCACGGCGACTGCGACCTGCGCGGCCTCGACCGAGCCCTGGCTCAGCACCGGGAATTCCTTCAGCACGACCTTCAGCTTCGGATCCGACTTCATCAGGTCGAGCATATCGGACATCGCGCGCTTGCAGTAGCCGCAATTGTAATCGAAGAACTCGACGAAGGTGACGTCGCCGTCCTTGTTGCCGAGCATGACGCCGCGCGGCGAGTTGAAGATCGTGTCGGCGTTCTTGGCGACGCTCTGCTCATGCTTCTCGGCTTCGGCGGCGGCCTGCCGCTTGCTGAGCTCGTTCATCGCCTCTTCGAGCACCTCGGGGTGCGCGATCAGGTAGTTGCGCACGATGGTCTCGATGTCGCCGCGCTGGGTATCGTTGAAGCTCTGCGCGGACGCCGTCAGCGGCGCGGCGCAAATGCCGAGCGCGAGCAGGGCAGGGGCGAGAAAACGAAGCGCTGGCATGGCAAAATCCTTGTTCGAGGTGGCCCGAAATACGGCAGGGCCGCGGGCCGGTTTCGGTGATCGTTGTATGGAACTACGGTTTATTTCTAGTTGTTTTTCTGACCTGGCATCGGCTTGGCGCTCACAATGTCGTCAGCTTTGACCCAGCCGGGCGTGCCGATCGCGAACCGCGTCTTGGCGCGCGATGCCAGTTCGCGGGCGGTCTTGTTGTCGCCGCGGAGATAGGCGGCCTGCGCCGAGGCAAGGTCGGCCTGGGCATAGTCGCCCTTGCGGCCATAGGCCATCGCGAGCTGGGTATAGCCGAGCGGCGCCTCGGGCTCGCGCGCCACGGCGGCGCGCAGCATGTTGATCGCATCGTCGGTATAGGCCTTGTTGTCGGAGGCGACCAGCGCCTGGCCGAGCAGCATCTCGATCAGCGGCGAGCTGCCGGAGAGCTGCACCGCGCGCCGCAGCGGCGCGATGGCCTCCGCCGGCCGGCCGCCTTCGAGCAGCGCCTGGCCGCGCAATTCGTAGAAATAGGGATTGTTCGGCTGGACCTGGATCAGTCCGTCGATCTGCGCGATCGCCGAACGCAGATCGCCGTGCAGATAGGTGGTGATCGCGCGCGCATAGCGCGCCGGCAGGCTGGTGTTGGACAACGGATAGCGGCGGTAGACCGTGTCCTGCCGTTCCATGAAGCCCGAGATCTTGGCGCGCATCATGTCGTGACGCAGCTGCAGCGCCGGATCGTCCTTCTTGTCCCAATAGGGGCTCGAGCGCGCCAGGTCCGCCAGCGCCGAGACGCGATCGACCGGCATCGGGTGCGACTGCAGATAGGGGTCGGCGCCGCGCGCGGCGAACAAGCTCTCGTCGGTAAAGCGCTTGAACGTCTCGTACATGCCCTTGGCGGACTGGCCGGTCGCGTTCAGGAACTTGACGCCGGCGCGGTCGGCGTTTTCCTCCTGCTGGCGCTGATAGGAGAGCAGTGTGCGCTGAATGACCGACTGCGGCGCCGAGATCGCGGCGGCACCGGCGCTGGAGAGGCCGTTTCCAACGCCGCCGCCCGCAGCGCCTGCGGCCAGCGCACCGACGCCGAGCAGCATGGCGATGATCATCTGCGTCTGCGCCTGCGCCAGCTGCTCGCGCATCTTGGCAAGATGACCGCCGGCCAGATGGCCGGTTTCATGCGCCAGCACGCCGATGATCTGGTTCGGCGTCTCCGATTGCAGCAGCGCGCCGTAATTGACGAAGATGCGGCGGCCGTCGGCGACGAAGGCGTTGAACGAGCCGTCGTTGATGATCACGATCTGGATGTTCTGCTTCTCGAGACCGGCGGCGCGCAGGATTGGCCTGGTATATTCGCGCAGCAGCTGCTCGGACTCGGTGTCGCGCAGCACCGGCGGGCCCTTCTGCTGGGCCCGCGCAGGGACGACGGGGCCAACCGCGAGCGCAACCGCGGTGAGCAATGCGGTCAGCTTGAACGCAGAAGGCTTGAGGGTCCTGGCGCGAAGCGCGTGGCGAAACAGCATGGGCGATCTATCGGCGATTTCTGGCCGCAGCGCGGCAAGGTCCGGTTCCCGGCCCGACCGAGGCAGGCGCGTGGCACAGTCTGTTGTTTTTGCAGTTCTTCTTCACGCGAACCGGGTATGCACTTGGCCTGAAAGCGTTATAAGGAGCCACCGAATGCGGCCAGTCTGGGGCGGTAGCCGGTGTGGGAACCTGAATTCGGCAGCGGCCGTGCAATAGCAGAAATCCATGCGTGAAGCGACAGCGAGAGACCGTGTGAGCAGCCTTTTGACAGCATCCGGCCGGAGCGATGTTCCGCCGTTCATGGTGATGGACGTGATGGCCGCCGCGGCGCGAATCGAGGCCGCGGGCGGCCATGTCATCCACATGGAGGTGGGGCAGCCCGCCGAGGGGGCGCCGAAGCCGGCGATCGCCGCCGCGCAGGCCGCGCTTGCCGGCGGGCGGATCGACTACACCTCGGCGCTCGGCACTCCCAGTCTGCGCGCGCGCATCGCCCGGCATTACCGCGACACGTATGGCTGCGCGGTCGATGCCGAGCGCATCATCGTCACCACGGGCTCGTCGGGCGGGTTCATCCTGGCGTTTCTTGCGATGTTCGAGCCGGGTGACCGGGTCGCCGTCACCGTGCCGGGCTATCCGCCGTACCGGCACATCCTGACCGCGCTCGGCTGCGAGCCCGTGCTGATCGAGACCTCCGGCGACACCCGTCACGCGCTGACCGGGGAGGCGCTGCTGGCCGCCCATCGCAAGGCGCCGCTGAAGGGCGTGCTGGTCGGCAGCCCTGCGAACCCGACCGGCACGATGATGTCGCGCGAGGCGCTGTTGAACCTGATGGCCGCCGCCGACAGCGCGGGCATCCGCTTCATCTCCGACGAGATCTATCATGGCCTCGACTACGCGTTTCCTGCGGTGACGGCGGCGGAACTGTCGCCGAACGCGCTCGTGATCAACTCGTTCTCGAAGTACTTCTGCATGACCGGCTGGCGCGTCGGCTGGATGGTGGTGCCAGACGTGCTGGTGCGGCCGATCGAGCGGCTGCAGCAGAACCTGTCGATCTCGGTGCCGACCTTGTCGCAGATCGCCGCCGAAGCGGCCTTCGACGGCCGCGAGGAGATGGAGGCGATCAAGCGCGGCTATCAGGAGAACCGCCGCATCCTGATCGAAGGCCTGCCCAGGGCCGGGCTGACCAAGTTCCTGCCGGCCGACGGCGCGTTCTATCTCTATGCCGACGTCTCCGGCTTCACCGCCGACAGTTTCGCCTTCGCCAGCGAGATGCTCGAGAAGGCGCATGTCGCGGCGACCCCGGGCGTCGATTTCGATCCGATCCACGGCCGCGCCTTCATCCGATTTTCCTATGCGCGTTCCGCGGCGGAGATGCAGGAAGCAGTTGCACGGATCGCGCATTGGCTTAAATAGCCCGCAATCTTCAAGAGCCCGGTCTTGTCGGTGAGATCGGTTTCGCAAGCGCTGGCCCCGGTTTCGGCGGAGCAGCACGCGACAGATCGCCGCGGATAAACGGCAGGGCCGACACAGTTCCATTTGACTTGAACGGCCAAGTTGATCTTGGCTATTTCCGTCATTTCTGAGGGGGAGCGACACATGGCAGCGGCAACCGTTGCCACGGCTTCACCGGCGTCTGCCGGTAGCAAGCCGTGGTACAAGATTCTCTACGTCCAGGTTCTGATCGCGATCGTGCTCGGCGCGCTGGTCGGCTGGTTGTGGCCCGGCATTGCCACCAACGAGTGGATCAAGGCGCTCGGCGACGGCTTCATCAAGCTGATCAAGATGGTGATCGCGCCGATCATCTTCTGCACCGTGGTGTCCGGCATCGCCCACATCCAGGATGCCAAGAAGGTCGGCCGCATCGGCGTCAAGGCGCTGGTCTATTTCGAGGTCGTCTCGACCTTCGCGCTGGTGATCGGATTGCTCATCGGCAACATCGTGAAGCCGGGCGCGGGCTTCGGCAATGCGGCGGCGAACGCGCAGGCGGTTGCCGGCTTTGCCAAGCAGGCGGAGGCGCAGAAGAGCGTTGACTTCGTGCTGCACATCATTCCGGACACCGTGGTGGGCGCATTCGCGCAGGGCGAGATCCTGCAGGTGCTGCTGTTCTCGGTGCTGTTCGGCTTTGCGATCATGGGCCTCGGCGAGCGCGGCCACACCATCCGCTCGTTCATCGACGACGCCGCGCATGCGGTGTTCGGCGTGATCTCGATCGTGATGCGGGCGGCGCCGATCGGTGCGTTCGGCGCGATGGCCTTCACCATCGGCAAGTTCGGCACCGGCGCGATCCTCAATCTGATGGGGCTGATCGCGACGTTCTATCTGACCGCCGCGCTGTTCGTGCTCGTGGTGCTCGGCATCATCGCGCGGATTGCCGGGTTCTCGATCTTCAGGTTCCTGGCCTACATCAAGGACGAGCTGTTGATCGTGCTCGGCACCTCGTCCTCCGAGAGCGCGCTGCCGTCATTGATGGAGAAGCTCGAACGTCTCGGCTGCTCGAAGTCGGTAGTCGGCCTCGTGGTGCCCACGGGTTATTCATTCAACCTCGACGGCACCAACATCTACATGACGCTGGCGACGTTGTTCATCGCGCAGGCGCTGGGCTACGACCTCTCATTCAGCCAGCAGCTCACGATCCTGGTGGTGGCGATGCTGACCTCGAAGGGCGCCTCCGGCATCACCGGCGCGGGCTTCATCACGCTGGCGGCAACGCTTGCGGTGGTCGATCCGCGGCTGGTGCCGGGCATGGCGATCGTGCTCGGCATCGACAAGTTCATGAGCGAGTGCCGCGCGCTGACCAATCTGTGCGGCAACGGCGTCGCCTGCGTGATCGTCGCCTGGTGGGAGGGCGAGCTCGACCGCGACAAGCTCAATGCCAATCTCGCCCGGCAGATCGACCCGACCGACATGGAGACCGCGCTGACGACGGACTAAGAGCATGATCCGGAAAAGTGTGAAGCGGTTTTCCGAGAAGATCATGCTCAAACAAGAATCCAAGGCGCGATGAGGACTCATCGCGCGTTGGTTTGCGTCAGCGGTCAGAACCGGTCCATCCGATACGGCGAGGTGTCCACCGAGGATACCTCGCCGTTCATCGTTTCGGCCAGCACCCGTGCTGTCGCCGGGCCGAGCGTAAAGCCCTGATGGCCGTGACCGAAATTCACCCACAGCCCGCGATGGCGCGGCGCAGGCCCGAGCACCGGCAGCATGTCGGTGGTGCAGGGGCGGGTGCCGAACCAGGGCTCGGGCTCGACGCGGCTGCCGATCTCGATCAGCTCGCGTGCGGCGGCTTCGGCATGGCCAAGCTGGATCGGCGTCGCCGGCGCATCGGGGCTGGTCAGCTCCGCGCCAGTCGTGATGCGGATCCCCTTGGCCATAGGCGCCATCGCGTACCCATTCGCGGTGTCGACCAGCGGCAGGTCGAGCGAACGGCCGCCCTGATAGTGCATATGGTAGCCGCGCTTGCGCACCAGCGGGATCCGGTAGCCGAACTTGCGCAGCAATTGCGGTGACCACGGCCCGAGCGTGACCACGACGTGGGCGGCATCGATCCGGCCGCCGGTGGTGTCGACCGACCAGCTGGTTGCGGTCTCCGTCAACGCCTGCGCGTCGCCGCGCAGCAGCGTCCCGCCGAGACGCTCGAACAATCCGGCATAGGCCGAGACCAGACCGCCGGGGTCCGACACGGTCCACGGCCCGAGCCAGTGAATGGCGCCGGGCAGGTCGTCGCGCAGCAATGGCTCGGCCTTGGCGAGCTCGCTGCCGTCAAGCACGCGAAACGTCACGCCGAAGTCACGCTGGTTCTCTTCGGCGATTGCGATCGCCTGCTCCAGGGCCGCCGGGTCGCGATGCAGCAGGCGATAGCCGGCGCGGCGGATCAGATTGTCGGCATGCGCATCGCGGATCAGCGTGTCGTGCTCCGCTGTGGCATAGGCGATCAGGCGCGCCCAGGCGATGGTGGCTTCGCGGTGCCGCTCAGGCGTCGAGTTCCACCAATAGCGCAGCAGCGGACCGGCGTGCCGGGGCAGCGAGGCCAGGCGATAGCGCACGTCGTTGGTGCGTCCCATCGCGATCCTGGCGAGCGTGGCCGGGTCGCGCGGCATTGGATAGGGCCGCACCGCCTCGCTCTGAATGATACCGGCATTGCCGTAGCTGGTTTCGCGGCCCGGTTCCTTGCGGTCGACGAGCGTCACCGACCAGCCGCGGCGTTGCAGGTGCAGCGCCGTGCTGACACCAACCATGCCGCCGCCAAGAACGATCGCGCTTTGCATTGGGATCCGTCTCCGTCAGGCTCCGTCACGCCGGCGTCTGACGAACGGATGGCCTGTCCAATAAAAACGCCCGGCGCGAACCGGGCGTTTTGACTTTCAGGTGGCGCTAGTTGCCGCCGCCGCCGAAGCGGCGCGACCACCAGCCCTTGCGGGCCGGAGCCTCGGCCGTGGCGGCGTCCGGTGCGAACTGCGGGGCAGAGGCTGCGGGTTCAGGGGCGGGGGCAGGTTCCTCCGCCGGGCTCTGAGCCAGCGCCGGCGTTGTCTCGGGTTGCGGGCTCGATGCGAAGCTGACCTTTTCGCGCACCGTCGAGCGGCGGCGCTGCGCGCGGTCGCTTTCGGCCGTATCCTCGGCGGCGGGTGCTGCAACGGGTTCGGGTTCGGGCACCGCGATCGCCTCAATCGGCGCGGCCTCGATCGGCTGCCATTCCGTCGGCTGGGCAAACAGCTCGGGCTGCGCGAGCGAGGGGGCCGGCTCCGCGTCGTGGCTATCGAAATCGGCAACCGCGTCCGTGGCTTCAGACGCTGCCACCGGGCTCAGCTCGTCGGAGATTGATCCGGCAAGACCGTCATCCGGTCCGCCAGTGCCGCGCCGGCGGCGGCCGCCACGGCGTCCGCGGCGTCGCGGGCGGCGATCGCCGTTGCCGGCTTGGTCGTCGCGGGCAGCGCCCTGGGCTTCGTCGCCTTCGTCCTCATCGCCTTCCGCTTCGCCCGCGGCAACCACCTCGGTGCCATCGGGCAGGACATGCATCAGATCGCCGTCCTCGCGCGGCTGCGGAGCGCCTTCGCGCGCTTCGCTGCCACCGCGGCCGCGGCGCCGGCGGCGGCGCTTGCGGCGCTGGCCGTCGCCTTCGCCCTCAGCGGCGCCTGCTTCTTCGCCGGCCGCCCGGTCGTCGACGAGCCCTTCGGTCTCGTCGGTCTCGATCTCGGCCTCGTATTCGAACAGTTCTTCCTCGTCATCCGCCTCATCGACCTGCGCCGGCGCAGCGGCAGCTTGCGCGGCAAGCAGCGCCTTGGCGGCTTCGAGCGTATGCACCTGCTCGCCGCGATCGATGATGTAGGATTGCTGGCCGTGCACCGTGGCGTCGGCGACAACCGACAGCGAGACTCGGAAGGATTCCTCGAGGTCGCGCAGATGGCCGCGCTTGTGGTTGAGCACGTAGAGCGCGACGTCGGTGCGGGTGCGGACCACCAGATTGTGGGTGGCGCCCTTCATCAGGATTTCCTCGATGCCGCGCAGGAGCTGCAGCGCCACCGACGAGACCGAACGGACGTGACCGCTTCCGCCGCATTGCGGGCAGGGCTCGGTCGAGTTCTCCAGCATGCTGGCGCGGATGCGCTGGCGCGACATTTCCAGGAGCCCGAAATGCGAGATGCGGCCGACCTGGATCCGCGCACGGTCCTGGCGCAGGCAGTCGGACAGCTTGCGCTCGACCGCGCGGTTGTTGCGCTTCTCGTCCATGTCGATGAAGTCGATGACGATCAGGCCCGCGAGGTCGCGCAAACGCAATTGACGCGCAACCTCTTCCGCGGCTTCCAGATTGGTCTTGAGCGCGGTGTCCTCGATATGATGCTCGCGCGTGGCGCGACCGGAGTTGACGTCGATCGAGACCAGCGCCTCGGTCTGGTTGATCACGATGTAGCCGCCGGAGCGCAACTGCACGGTCGGCGAGAACATCGCGTCGAGCTGGCTTTCGACGCCCATGCGCGAGAACAGCGGCTGGCCGTCGCGATATTGCTTCACCGCGCGCACATTGGCCGGCATCAGCATCTTCATGAAGTCGCGCGCTTCGCGGTAGCCGGCTTCGCCCGCCACCTGAATCTCGTCGATTTCCTTGTTGTAGAGGTCGCGCAGCGAACGCTTGATCAGCGAGCCTTCCTCGTAGACCAGGGTCGGCGCCTGCGACTTCAGGGTCAGGTCGCGCACCGTCTCCCACATCCGGATCAGGTACTCGAAGTCGCGCTTGATCTCCGGCTTGCTGCGGGAGGCGCCGGCGGTGCGCAGGATGATCCCCATGCCCTCGGGCACGTCGAGGTCCTGCACCACTTCCTTCAGCCGCGAGCGGTCCTGGGCGGAGGTGATCTTGCGGCTGATGCCGCCGCCACGGGCGGTGTTGGGCATCAGCACGGCATACCGGCCGGCGAGCGACAGATAGGTGGTCAGCGCGGCGCCCTTGTTGCCGCGCTCTTCCTTGACGACCTGCACCAGCATCACCTGCCGACGCTTGATCACTTCCTGGATCTTGTACTGGCGACGCGGGCGGAACGCGCGCTCCGGAACCTCCTCGAGCACATCGTCGCCGCCGACGGACTCGACGACATCCTCTTCCTCGCCTTCCTCGCCGTCATCCTCGTCATCGTCTTCGCCGGCATCGCCGCCATGCCGAGCCTCGGGCGCGGCTCCGTCCGCAAGCGTTGCGTAGTCGGCGACGCCGTGCTCATCGGCCGCGGCGTGGACTTCGTCGGCAGCCACATGCGGCGCGTCGTCGGCATGCGCGGCGTTTTCCGCGACCTGTTCCTCATGGGCCCGCTCGGGCTCATGATTGACCTCGGCGGTCTCGACGAATTCCGGCGCGGCTGACGCAACGGAGGCTTCGACCACCGCGACGACGGGGTCGGACGGAGCGTCGGCGGCCGGCGCCTCGCTCGTTACGGGCGCGTGGTCGTGATCGTGATCATGGTGGTCACGATCGTGATCATCGTGGCCATGATCGTCGTGACCATGGTCATGGTGATGCTCATGATCGTGATCATGGTGATGCTCATGGTCGTCGTGATGCGCATGATCATGCGCCTCATGCTCGTGACCCTCATAGGCGACCACGCCGTGCTCGTGGTGCCCGGCATCATGTTCATGGTGTCCGGCATCGACGGGATGTTCGTGAGCCTCGGCTGCCGGCAGCGCCTGCGCGTCGCCTGCACCCTCGATCACCTCGCTCTGGACACGGTCGCCATGGCCGCGGCGGCGGGCGTTGCGATGGCGCGACCGGCGGCGATGGCCGCGGTTCTCGTGCTCTTCCTCGGCCTCGCGATGGGCGCGCTCGTCAGCTTCGATCAGCGCCTGACGGTCGGCGACCGGGATCTGATAGTAGTCGGGATGGATTTCGCTGAAGGCCAGGAAGCCGTGCCGGTTGCCGCCATACTCGATGAAGGCAGCCTGCAGCGACGGCTCTACGCGCGTAACCTTGGCGAGGTAAATGTTGCCGCGCAGTTGTTTGCGCTGGGCGGTCTCGAAATCAAACTCTTCGACGCGATTGCCACGGACCACGACGACCCGGGTCTCTTCCGGGTGGGTGGCATCGATCAACATCTTGTTGGGCATTTTGGAGCTCTTGACGGCGGCGGGCGCGGATCATGGCGCGCGCAAACTGCGCCGCCCGGTGACGCGACGGTCCACCTGATTCGGGGGTGAGGGGAAGGCCAAAACGCGTCTCGCGGCGCAGCGCCGGACGGGAACCCACCGGGATGATGCGACGGGCGAAGTTTTCACCTCGCGTCAGCGCGATCATTCGGGGGATCCTGGTCGGCAATGCAGTCTGGCGCATTAAGCGTCGGCCCGTCTAAACATGTTGGCGGCGAAATTGACCGCCGTATCTTTTGCTGAAGGCCCCGCCTGGCGCCGAAGCGCCTGCCGGCCATCGCATATCGAGGCCCCAAGGGGCCGGATAATCGGTTACGCCGTGTCTCAAACCGTCCCTCTGGCGAGGGAGTGTGTCTGGGACCGGACGCCGCTCGGGCTTGAATCCGCCTCTCCGTGTCAGCCGCGCGCGGCGCTGGCTGGGGAGGGACCGGAAAAACACGGCGGGATCTTCGACTTGGAAGGTTCCACCGCTGCACCAAGAGGCTGAACGCGACACAACCGGGAGTACTAGCCGTCAGCACTCCGTACATACGTGGATTGCCCGCCGCGTGCAAGGGAAGCGTCACGCCGCCGCAACACTCGATTCTTTTCGCCCGCGCGTCATTAGGCTGCGATTAACCGTGTGGTTCTAATGCGGTAAGAAGCAGCTGGGAGGCTCCGAATCGAGTGGAGAACCGCGCAAAACACCTTGTTTTCTTGGGATGCGGGCTGTTGTGCGCTGCAGCATTGACGCTTGGCGTGGCCAGCGCCCCGAGCGCGGCCGAAGGACCACCGGACGGTCAGCCGGCGCCGGCCGCAGGTGCCTCCGCCGCCGCCAGTGCTCCGAATTTCCCGGTGGCATCCGGCGCCAGGCTTGCCGGCGACGACAAGCAGACCCGTTTCATCCTCGATCTCGACCGCAAGATCGAGTTTCGCGCCTTCCCATTGGCCGATCCCTACCGCGTCGTGGTCGATATCCCGCAGGTCAATTTCCAGCTCGCTGCCGGCACCGGCTCGGCGGCGCGGGGATTGGTGAAGGCGTTCCGCTATGGCCTGGTGATGCCCGGCGGCTCCCGGATCGTGTTCGACATGACCGGCCCGGTGAAGATCGCCAATTCCTATGTGCTCGATGCCGCCAACGGCCAGCCGCCGCGGCTGGTGCTGGATTTCGAGCAGGTCGATCGCACCAGCTTCGTGCAGTCGCTCGCGCCGGAGAGCCGGCCCGAATTGAAGCCCGCGATCTCCGAAGGCAACACGGCAAGCATCCCCGCCGTCACCACGGCGGCATTGCCACCGGTCGCGACCACCGACTCGCGCCCGCTGATCGTGATCGATCCGGGGCACGGCGGCATCGACAACGGCACCCAGTCCGGCGACCAGACCGAGAAGAACCTGGTGCTGGGCTTTGGCCTCGCTTTGCGCGACCGGATCGAGAAGTCGGGCAAATACCGGGTGGTCATGACCCGGTCCGACGACACGTTCATCCCGCTGAACGACCGGGTGAAGATTGCGCGCTCGCAATCCGCGGCGCTGTTTGTCTCGATCCACGCCGATGCCTTGCCGCGCCGCGAGGGCGACGCCCAGGGCGCCACGATCTACACCGTGTCCGACAAGGCGTCCGACGCCGAGGCCGAGCGGCTGGCGGAAGCGGAGAACAAGGCCGACGCGATCGCAGGCGTGAACCTGACCGACGAGCCGACCGAGGTCGCCGACATCCTGATCGACCTCGCGCAGCGCGAGACCAAGACCTTCTCCAACCGTTTCGCCCGTCTGCTGATGGACGAGATGAAGTCCACGGTGCGAATGCACAAGCATCCGCTGAAATCGGCCGGCTTCCGGGTGCTGAAGGCACCCGACGTGCCGTCCGTACTGGTGGAGATCGGCTATGTCTCCAACAAGGGCGACCTCGAGCATCTGGTCTCCGAGAACTGGCGCAACAAGGCCGTCGGGTCGATGGTCCAGGCGATCGACACGTTCTTCTCCAAACGGCTGGCAACTGCCGGACCGGCAAAGTGAAATTGGCCGCCTGAAAAGCCGGGGCCGTTGCCCGGAAGCCCTAGTTTGGCCACAGCGGCGACGTTATAGACAAAGGACCGCAGGTCCGCAGAATCGACCATATTGTCCGGCGGCTGTTGTATATTCGCGTGCGCAAGGCGGCTCGCTGGGCCAAGGCTTCGATGTAAAGGCTTTGATGTAAAGGCCTCGATGCAAAGGCCTCGCTGCAAAGGCCTCGCTATGTGAGCCTTCGTCATGTGAGGCTTCGCACTTTTGGACAGGCGCTTCTGACGATTGGGCGCCGGAGGGTAGGAACGGAACGTCGATAATGCGCCTGCTCGTGCGGTTCATGGGTTTCTTGTTCGCCGCCGGAACCGTCGTGTTCCTGGTCGGTGTCGCCGCCGTCGCTGGCGCCATCTGGCATTTCTCCAAGGATCTGCCCGACTACTCGCAGCTCCAGGACTACGAGCCGCCGGTGATGACCCGCGTGCACGCTGCCGACGGCGCGCTGCTCGGCGAATACTCCAAGGAGCGCCGGCTCTATCTGCCGATCCAGGCAGTGCCGAAGCTCGTGATCAACGCGTTCCTCGCCGCCGAAGACAAGAACTTCTACGAGCACGGCGGCATCGACTATCAGGGCATGGCGCGCGCGGCGATCCTCTACGCACAGAACTACGGCTCCAACCGCCGCCCGCAGGGTGCCTCGACGATCACCCAGCAGGTCGCCAAGAACTTCCTGCTGACGAACGAGGTCTCGTTCGCGCGCAAGATCAAGGAAGCCTTGCTGGCGATGCGCATCGAGCGCGCCTATTCGAAGGACCGCATCCTCGAGCTCTATTTGAACGAAATCTATCTCGGGCTCGGCGCCTACGGCATCGCGGCCGCGTCGCTGGTCTACTTCGACAAGTCGGTCAACGAGCTGACGATCGCGGAAGCGTCCTATCTCGCCTCGCTGCCGAAGGCGCCGGCCGCGCTGCATCCGGTCCGCAACCGTGACCGCGCGATCGAGCGCCGCAACTATGTGATCGACCGCCTGCTGGAGAACGGCTGGATCAAGCAGGCCGACGCCGACAAGGCGCGCAAGGACCCGCTCAACGTCACCAGCCGCTCGAACGGCGCGCACATCTTCGCCGGCGAATATTTTGCCGAGGAAGTCCGCCGCGACATCTTCGAGCGCTATGGCGAAAAGAAGCTCTATGAGGGCGGCCTGTCGGTGCGCACCACGCTGGACCCCAAGATCCAGGTGATGGCGCGCAAGACCATGGTCGCCGGCCTCGTCAATTACGATGAGGCGCAGGGCTGGCGCGGGGCGCTGCACAAGCTCGACGTCTCCGGCGACTGGGGCGTCAAGCTTGCCGACGTCAAATCGCTCTCCGACATCTCGCCGTGGCGGATGGCGGTGGTGCTGGAGACCAGTGATCAGTCGGCGCGGATCGGCTTCCAGCCGGGCCGCGAGCTCGGCGGCGCGGTCAGCAAGGAGCGGCAGACCGGCATCATCACGATGGACGGCGTGCGTTGGGCCAAGACCAAGGGCAAGGCGCCGACGGCAGTCTCGCAGGTGCTGCAGCCTGGCGACGTGATCTATGCCGACCCGCTGGTGACCAAGGAAGGCACTGCGGTCGAGGGCCAGTATCGCCTGCGGCAATTGCCTGAAGTGTCGGGCGCCATGGTGGCGATGGATCCGTGGACCGGCCGCGTGCTTGCGATGGTCGGCGGCTTCTCGTTCGACCAGAGCCAGTTCAACCGCGCGACGCAGGCCTACCGGCAGCCCGGATCGTCGTTCAAGCCGATCGTGTACTCGTCGGCGCTGGACAACGGCTATACGCCGTCGACCACGGTGATCGACGCGCCGATCGAGATCGATCAGGGGCAGGGCGCCGGCGTGTGGCGTCCGGAGAACTATTCGACCGGCAAGTATTACGGCCCGACCACGCTGCGCAACGCGCTGCAGCGCTCGCTCAACACGGTGACAGTGCGGCTCGCGCAGGACATCGGCATGCCGCTGGTCGGCGAATATGCAAAACGCTTCGGCGTCTATGACGAACTACCGAACTATCTGTCGTATGCGCTGGGTGCCGGCGAAACGACCGTCATGCGCATGGTCACGGCCTATTCGATGTTCGCCAATGGCGGCCGTCGTGTGAAGCCGACGCTGATCGATCGCATCCAGGACCGCTACGGCCATACCATCTTCAAGCACGACACCCGCGAATGTCGCGGCTGCGACGCGCCCGGCGGCTGGAAGAGCCAGCCGGAGCCGCAGCTCGTCGACCGCCGCGAGCAGGTGCTCGATCCGATGACCGCCTACCAGATCACCGAGATGATGGAAGGCGTGGTCCAGCGCGGCACCGCGACCGTCGTCAAGGAGGTCGGCAAGCCGATCGCCGGCAAGACCGGCACCACGAATGACGAGAAGGACGTCTGGTTCGTCGGCTTCTCGCCGGACCTCGCGGTCGGCGTCTACATGGGTTACGACAAGCCGCGCAATCTCGGCCGCACCGCCACCGGCGGTCACGTGGCCGCGCCGATCGCCCGCGACTTCCTCAAGCTTGCGCTCGCCGACAAGCCGCCGACCCCGTTCAAGGTCCCGGCCGGCATCAAGCTGATCCGCGTCGACGCCAAGACCGGCATGCGCGCCGGCCCGGGCGATAGCGGCAACACCATCCTCGAAGCCTTCAAGCCGGGCACCGCGCCGCCGGACAACTATTCGGTGATCGGTGTCGCCGACGCCGATGGCCGCGGCCCTGCACCCGGCCCGCAGCCGTCGCAGGGTGGCGGACAGCAGGATGGCGGCTTCTTCATGCGGCCGGGAACCGGGGGGCTGTATTAGAGCGTTTTCAAGCGAAGTGGATGCCGGTTCGCGTGAAGAAAACGCGTCAAAACAAAAACCTAGAGCCCCGTTCCGATCAAATCGGAACGGAAATGGCTCTAGCGGTTGGCCGATCCAAATCGCCGGGATAGCGTGGCCAAGCCGATTGCGCTTTGCCGCGCCGGTCGCTACATCCCCGGCAAGCTTTTTCACCAACACCTGAAAGACCATGCGCGCGGAAATCGAACGCCTTGTTGAAGAGATCAAGCAGTCAGTCGGGCTGCTGAGGAGGCATCTTTGACGTCGAACAATCGACGGCACGCCTCGCTGAGCTGAACAAGCTCGCTGAAGATCCCAATCTCTGGAACGATCCCCAGAAGGCCCAGCGGCTGATGCAGGAGCGCACCTCGCTGGAGGACGCGCTCTCGGGCATCGGCAAGGTCGAGCGCGAGCTCGAGGACAATATCGGCATGATCGAGCTCGGCGAGGCCGAGAACGATGCGGCCGTGGTCGCCGAGGCCGAGAAGGCGCTCAAGGACCTCAAGAAGGAGGTCGCCCGGCGCGAGCTGGAAGCGCTGCTCTCTGGCGAGGCCGACAAGTTCGATTCCTATCTCGAAGTCCATGCCGGCGCCGGCGGCACCGAGAGTCAGGACTGGGCGCAGATGCTGCTGCGCATGTACACGCGCTGGGCGGAGA
Source organism: Bradyrhizobium sp. USDA3010 (assembly GCF_056429065.1). Lineage (NCBI taxonomy): Bacteria > Pseudomonadati > Pseudomonadota > Alphaproteobacteria > Hyphomicrobiales > Nitrobacteraceae > Bradyrhizobium > Bradyrhizobium sp. USDA3010. The sequence goes on along the minus strand of NZ_JBWJZD010000009.1, from coordinate 76,986 downwards.
AGCACGGCTTCAAGATCGAGTTCCTCGAGGAGTCCCAGGGCGAAGAGGCCGGTATCAAGTCCGCCACCATCCAGATCTCCGGCCACAATGCCTATGGCTGGCTGAAGACCGAGGCCGGCGTGCATCGCCTGGTGCGCATCTCGCCATTCGATTCCAACGCGCGGCGGCACACGTCGTTCTCGTCGGTGCAGATTTTCCCCGTGATCGACGACAGCATCAAGATCGAGATCAAGGAGGCGGATGTCCGCACCGACACGATGCGATCGGGCGGCGCCGGCGGTCAGCACGTCAACAAGACCGAGTCGGCGGTGCGCCTGACGCATATCCCGACCGGCATCGCGGTGGTCTGCCAGGCCGGCCGCTCCCAGCACAAGAACCGGGCGCAGGCCTGGGACATGCTGCGCGCGCGGCTCTACGAGATGGAGCTGAAGAAACGCGAGGAGCAGGCCGCTGCCGATCAGGCCGCCAAGACCGAGATCGGCTGGGGTCACCAGATCCGCTCCTATGTGCTACAGCCCTACCAGATGGTGAAGGATTTGCGCACCGGTGTGCAGACCTCCGACACCTCGGGGGTGCTCGACGGTGACCTCGATGAGTTCATGGCGGCGACCTTGGCGCAGCGTGCCTTCGGCACCGGGCCCGGCTCCGTCGAGGATGTGGATTAGCCCATGCCGCGCGTCGCTTTCATCGGATTGGGACGCATGGGCCACGGCATGGCCGGCCGTTACCTCGATGCCGGCTTCACCGTCGCGGTGTGGAACCGGAGCAAGGCCAAGGCCGACGATTTGATCGCGCGCGGCGCGCTGTGGGCGACTTCGCCGGAGGATGCCGCGATCGACGCCGATGCCGTCGTGACCATGGTCGCCGACGACGAAGCGTCGCGCGCGGTCTGGCTGACCCGGGACGGCGCCGCCGCCACCATGAAGGCCGGCACGCTCGCGATCGAATGCTCCACGGTTTCGTATCAGCACACGCTGGATATGGCGCGCGAGCTGCACAGCCGCGGCCTGATCTACATCGATTGTCCGGTCACCGGGCTCCCCGAAGCGGCGGCCGCGGGCAAGCTGACGCTGCTGGTGGGCGCCGATGCCGCTGATCTCGAGAAGGCACGGCCGTTCCTCGCGCCGATCGGCAGCACGATCCGTCATTTCGGCGCGGTCGGCACCGGCACCGTGTTCAAGCTGATCAACAATCTGATCGGCGCGGTGCAGATCGCAAGCCTCGCCGAGGGCGTCGCGATCGCCGAGCAGGCCGGCCTCAACATGCAATTGGTGGCCGAGGCGCTGGCGACCGGCGCGGTGGCGAGCCCGCAAGTGATCCGCCACAGCAAGCGGATGATCGACCGCAACTTCACCGGCGCATCCTTCACCGCGGCGCTGCGCCACAAGGATGCCGACTACGCCGTGCGGCTTGCCGAGACGCTGCTGCCCGGCGTGCCCGTGAGCCGCGCCGCGCTCACCGCCTACGACAAGGCCAAGGCCCACGCGCCCGATGGCGACGAAGGCCAGATGATCGAAATCGTGTCGCGGCCGAAATAGGCAGAGCCGCCATTCACGGAAATCGGGTGGCCAGCGACGCCGCGCCCGGCTAGGCATCTGCGCCAGCGCAGATGAGTGCCAACCATGCCTTCCGCCGACAACAGGATCGATCGCCGCGACTGGGGGCTGCTTCTCTTTCTGTCGGTGCTGTGGGGCGGATCGTTTTTCTTCAACGGCGTGATCCTGCGCGAATTGCCGCCGCTGACCCTGGTGCTGCTGCGCGTCGTGCTCGGCGCGCTCATCCTGCTGCCGCTGCTGCGCGCGCGGAAGATCGAATTCCCGCGTGGCCTGGCCGGCTGGGCGCCGTTTGCCGCGATGGGGCTGTTCAACAACGCGCTGCCGTTCTCGCTGATCGTGTTTGGCCAGACCTATATTCCGAGCGGGCTGGCCTCGATCCTCAATGCAACGACGCCGCTGTTTGCGGTGGTCGTGATGGCGGTGGCCGGCGAGGAGCGGCTGCAGGCGCGCCGCGTGGCGGGCGTGGTGGTCGGGCTGATCGGGGTCGCGATCCTGCATGGTGATGCGCTCGGCTTCGAGAGCAGACAGGGCATCGGCATCCTGCTGTGCCTCGCCGGCGCCTTCAGCTACGGCATCGCGGCGCTGGTCGGGCGGCGGCTGCCACAGCGCGTGCCGCCTTTGGGCACGGCGACGTTCCAGATGATGGCCTCCAGCGTGATGATGGCCGTGGTCGCCGGCGTGGCCGAACGACCCTGGCTGCTGCCGATGCCGCATCTGACCACGTGGCTCGCCGTGTTAGGCCTCGCGGCGCTGTCGACGGCGCTGGCCTATATCGTGTTCTTTCAGATCCTGCAGCGCTCCGGCGCGACCAATGTGATGCTGGTGACGCTGCTGATCCCGGTCACCGCGATGCTGCTCGGCACGCTCGTGCTCGGCGAGCCGATCTCGTGGCGCGAGGTGACCGGCGCGCTTGTCATCGCCAGCGCACTGCTGCTGATCGACGGGCGCGTGCTGAGCTGGTTCAGCCGCGCGCCTGCTTCCACGCCGCATACCAGCCGGTGAAGCGGCCGCTGTCGCGCTCGCCGCCGTGCCAGGCGGCATAGGCGGTGCCGTCGTCCGCGACCAGCACCACGGCATCGAGCCCCCTGGAACGGCGCAGCGTGTCCATCGCCTGCGCCGGCGTCTGCGCGATCGGCCCCGCGACATTGAACGACGTGTTGACCGACATCTCGACGCCGATATGGCGGCCGAGCGCCTTCAGATAGGCGTAGGTGAGGGGATCGTCGGCCTCGCGCACGATCTGGATGCGGCCGGTGTCGTCGGCATGCACCACGGCGGGAATCTTGGCGCGCGCCTCCGGCTTCGAATGCGCCGTGAGCACCATGTAGTTGTAGGCGTTGTAGTCGTCGTCGGACGCGCCATCTTCCAGCTCGAAATAGTCACGCGCGGCCTGCAGCGTCGCCATCGGCGCCAGCGGCCGGATCGCCTCGCGATATTTGACGCGCTCGTTGAGCCGCTCGCGCACCTCGGGATCGCAGGGGTTGGCGAGGATCGAGCGATGGCCGAGCGCACGCGGCCCGGTCTCGGCCGCGCCCTGATAGATCGCGATCACGCCGCCTTGCGCCACCATGCTGGCCATCAGATCGGCAACCGCATTGCGCCCTTCCGATGTCGCGACATTGCCGATCTCGGTCGAGGCGACGTCGTCGGCGCGCAGCGCCGTGGTGATGTCGGCGTTCGAGGGCGGCAGGCCGCAATAGAAGGCATGGGACAGCGGTGCACCGCGCGGTGCGCCCGCCATGTGCGCGAACAGCCAGGCCGCGCCGATCGGCACGCCGGGATCGCCGGGCACCGGCGGCACCCACATATGCAGCCGCGTCTTGCGCTGCTGCACGCGTTCGAACCAGGCCTCGTCAAAATGCTCGAGCAGCCGCATGTTGCCGAGCGCGTTCAGCGCCACGCCGCCGGTCAGCACCAAACGGTCGGTGCCGGTGATGCGCAGGAGATGATCGATGACATGGATCATCGCGTCCTCGAACACCAGTTGCGTGGCGGCCGCCTTGTCGACTCGGTCCTTGGTGTCGGGGCGATGATTGATGTCCTCGACGCGCAGCACGGCGTCGGGATTCCAGAGCTGGTCGGGCCGCAGCGGCGGGCCGAGAATATCGATCAGCGGTTGATGATAGGGATTATCGGCGGGGTCGGCGTACCAATTGGCCATCGCGCGATTGAGCTGCACGCTGCCATTGCGCCCGAGTTGCAGCACCGCCTTCAGGCGTTGATAATAGGGATTGGTGGCGCGGTTCATGTCGCCCCAGGCGGCTGCGCCCATGTAGCGGCCCTCGCTGGAGAGCCAGGTCCAGCCGCCCTGGCTCGACGAGATCACGGTGTAGAAGGCGCCGAGCGAATCGAACAAGCTCTCATTGCAATAGAGCCGCTTCATCTCGCCGTTCTCGGCGACATAGAGCGAAATCGAGCCGACGTCGCCGGTTCCGTCGAGCACCGCAATCGCGACACGCTCGCGCACATCGGCGAACGGCGATGCGGTGAACGAGTACCAGGCGTGATTGTCATGATGCGGCATGCAGATCAGCGGCAGCTGTTCGCCAAGCCCGTACATGCTGCCGAGCCTGCGCGCGATGCGCCGCACCTGGTCCATCTGGCGCAGGTTGATCGCCGGCGCGATCGGCGCGCGGAGCAATTTGATGCTGGCCGGCGCTTCCTCGAGCGAGGTGCGGATCAGCATCGCTATCAGCGCCGGATAGTCCCACGTGGTGACGAAGGCCGCGATGTCGCCGACGTCGCGGCCCATCCGCTGCAACACCTTGCGCATGTCGTCGAGTGCGTGTTGCGGAAACTCGTTGGTGTGTTTGTTTCCGGAAAAGCGCTCTTCCTCGTTGTTGACGATCAGGCGCGGTCCGTCCTTTTGGGTGACCTCGACCAGCGCGACGCCGGTGTTGTGGGTGCCGGGGCAGGCGAGGCCGGCGATGTAGACGGTCTCTCCGCGCTGCAGCCTTTCGCGGATCGAGGCGATCGTGCGTTGCGCGAACTCGCCGTTGGCCTTGTGCAGGCCACGCTTCGCCAAAGCACGTTCGCTGAGGCGGCGCGTGATCTCATAGCCCGCGGCCGCAATACGCGGATGCCGCGGACCGGTACGAATGTCCGGTTTACGCAATCAGAACGCCTCGACTCGTGATCCCCAGATCGGCTTCAATCATAAATAGCGCCAGGCAACAATGCCGTTTCGCCCAACGGAAAAACCCAGCGCTTGCCAGCACATGCGTCTCTTGCGAGACTTGCCGTCAAAACCACGACAAAAATCGGGGAGAAAACGATGCCGGCTCGTTCTGGATATATTGGCGCGATCGTGGCCTTCGCAAGTGCCGCATTGATCACGACCTCGGCCACCGCGCAGAAGAAATACGATCCCGGCGCAAGTGATGGCGAAATCAAGATCGGCAACATCATGCCGTATAGCGGCCCGGCGTCGTCCTACGGCGTGATCGGCAAGACCGAGGCCGCGTTCTTCAAGATGATCAACGAGCAGGGCGGCATCAATAGCCGCAAGATCACCTTCATCAGCTACGACGATGCCTATTCGCCGCCGAAGGCGATCGAGCAAGCGCGCAAGCTGGTCGAGAGCGACGAGGTGCTGCTGATCTTCCAGGCACTCGGCACGCCGTCGAATTCGGCAATCATGAAATACATGAATGCCAAGAAGGTGCCGCAATTGTTCGTCGCCTCCGGCGGCACGAAATTCGGCGACCCCAAGAACTTCCCCTGGACGATGGGCTTTCAGCCCAACTACCAGAGCGAGGGGCGCATCTATGCGAAGTACATTCGCGACAAATTCCCCGACAGCAAGATCGCGGTGTTCTGGCAGAATGACGACGCCGGCAAGGATCAGTTCAAGGGCCTAAAGGACGGACTCGGCGACAAGGCGGGCATGATCATCGCCGACAAGTCCTACGAGGTCTCCGATCCCTCGATCGATTCGCAGATCGTCGCGCTGCACGATTCCGGCGCCGACATCTTCTTCTCCTGGGCGGCGCCGAAGGGATCGGCGCAGGCGATCCGGAAGGTGGGCGAGCTCGGCTGGAAGCCGAAATTCTTCCTCGCCAACACCGCGACCACGGTCGCCTCGGTGCTGAAGCCGGCGGGGCTCGAATATGCCAAGGGCATCATCTCGACCCAATACCTGAAGGATCCGACCGACCCAACTTGGGACAAGGACCCCGCGGTCGTGAAGTGGCGCGGCTTTATGGACAAATACTACCCTGACGGGGACAAGGCCAATTTCAACAACGTCTATGGCTATGTGCAGTCGGAGGCCATGGTGCAGGTGCTGAAGCAATGCGGCGACAATCTCACGCGCGAGAACGTCATGAAGCAGGCGGCCAGCCTGAAGAACTTCCACTCCGACCTGATGCTGCCGGGCATCATGGTCAACACCTCGCCTGACGACTACTACCCGATCGAGCAGATGCAGTTGATGCGGTTCAACGGCGAAGCCTGGGAGCTGTTCGGCGATGTGATCACGGGTGAGGTCGGGCACGATGCGACGCGGTAGGCGGTTGCTGATCATGAAGGCGTTGCCGGTGCAGCGTCGCCAAGGGCGATCCGCTGCCGTTGCCGCGCACCGCCGATGGCGGCGCGCCGTCGTTCGAGACCCTGGTCGAATCAATCACCAAGGACGTGCGGCCGCGCGCCGTGCTCGATGAATGGCTCGACCGCACGCTCGTCACCATCGTCGGTGAGGAGCCCCGGCACGCCGGGCGGCGGCGGCCGGCGCGACGCCACAAACGAGATCGGCGCAAGCGAGGCCGCTTGCGCCGATGTTCAGATCAATCGTTGCGAGATTGAGCTAGCTCGCGCTGAGCCGGACGCCGGCGCGGAGGAATTTCTGCGGATCGACGGCTTCGCCGTCGATGCGGGTCTCATAGTGCAGATGCGGACCGGTGGACCGGCCGGTCGAACCGACGGCGCCGATCACCTGGCCGATCTTGACGTATTCGCCGACCTTGACGCCGATCTCGGAGAGATGGCCGTAGCGGGTCGAGAGGCCATTGCCGTGATCCACCTCGACCATGCGGCCGTAGCCGCCGGCCCAGCCCGCCGACACCACCTTGCCGTTGGCGGTGACGCGCACCGGATCGCCCTGCGCGGCGCGGAAGTCGAGCCCGGTGTGCATCGCCGGACGGCCGAGGAAAGGATCGGAGCGAACGCCGAAGCCGCTGGTGAATTCGACCTCGCCGACCACGGGCTTGCGGTAAGGCACCAGCGCCAGCGTCTGGTTCAGGCGCTGCATCTGCGCGCGGTTGATGTTGATGCGATAGAGCTGGCGCTCGAACGCGCCGGCGTCGGGCGCGAGCTTCACCGGCACATAGGGGCCGCCCATGCCGGAGCGCGGCGTCGCGGCTTCGAGCTGCGCCATGTTGAGGCCGAGATCGGAGATCACGCCGCGCATCCGGCGCACCCGCGATTCGATGCCGTCCTCGACCGAGGACAGCGCGGCGACCTGGCGCCGCTCGACCTGGTCAAGCGAGGTCTGCAGGCGGACCAGGACGTTGTCGACGCCCTGGGCCTTGGCGAACTGGTTCGGCTGCGCCTTGGCGATCAGCGGCGCGCGCGATTCCAGCCGCGCCTCGCGATCCGGCGGCGCCACGAAGATCACGGTGTCGCTGATCGGGGAGGGCTTTGGCGTACCGGATGACGGCGCTGCGTCGGCGCGGCCCTGCGGCTTGATCGATCCGGTGGTCGCAACATCAGGCATCGCGCCGAGCGCGGTGGCGCGCGATTCCAGCGCCGACTGCCGCTTCATGATCTGGTCGAGCTTCTGGTCGAACTGTTCCTGATCGAGCAGCTGGCGGCTGGTGGTGCGGTCGACCTTGGCGCGCAGCTCCGAGATGCGGTCCTCATAGGCGTATTGCATCTCGGCCTGGCGCGCGATCAGCCGGGTCAGGACGTCGTCACGGAACGCAAAATAGGTCGCGGTCGCCGCCGACCACATGCCGAGCAGGACCACGGTGCCGACCGCGATCCAGAACACCACCGGTCCGAACCGGACCTGCTTGCCGGCATGGACCAGGGTATAGCCCTCGCCGGAGGCGGCCGCGGCAACCGCCGCTGCGGCATGCTGGGCCACCGGACGGCGTGCCGGCGACCGGCCATGGTCCTGCGGATGATGGTGTTTCTGCTGATGACCGGACCGGCTCGACATCGGTACTCCCGCGGCCGGTCGGACCAAGCTCCGTACGGCTAATTTGCGGGGCCGATTTGAGCCCGCCATGGTTAATTTTCAGGAAACGGAACCCTCCGGTCAGAGCGATCGGGCGGCCTCCAATACCGCTTCGGCATGGCCGTCGACCTTCACATGGCGCCAGATCCGGGCGACTTTTCCACTGGAATCGACCAGAACCGTGGTGCGAATAATTCCCATGAAGGTCCTGCCATACATGGATTTTTCGCCCCAGGCGCCATACGCCTCCAGCATCTGATGAGCCGGGTCCGAGACCAGCGGCACGGACAGCTGGTGTTTGTTTCGAAATGACTCCTGCGCCTTAACCGTATCGGCGGAAATGCCGACCACCTCGGCACCTGAGGCCGCGAACTCGTTCTTGAGCCGCGTGAAGTCGATCGCCTCCCTGGTGCAGCCGGGGGTGTCGGCGCGGGGATAGAAGAACAGCACCAGCTTCTTGCCGGCAAAATCCCGCAGCGAAACGCTGCCTCCACCGTCGCGCGGCAGGTCGAATCCAGGCGCCGCGGCGCCCTCAGTGAGTGTGACGGCGGACGACTTGGTCACGGTTGCGGCCGGCTCAGCCTTTAACGGTTTCGATGCAGCCTTGTGCGAGGCTTTGTCTGGAACACCCGCTGCGGTCTTAGCGGTGGTCTTGGCCTTGGCCTTCGTTGCTTTCTTGGTTGCTTTCTTGGCCGCGGCCTTCTTCGCAACCGTTGTGCGGGTTTTCGTCGCGGACTTTCCAGTGCTTGCGCTTGCGGAGCGCGCAACCTTTGTTGCGACCCGCTTTCCGGTTGTGTTGGAGGATTTCTTGCGCGTTTTCTTGGACATACGCCTTCCTTTCGTCGCTTTCCGAAGCTCAACCATTGCGGTATTGCGGGTCTCATTGGCAGCGGCCGGATTCGCATCGGCTGCTGGGCAAGTTTGATGGCCACGGAGTATGGTGACAAGGAATTCGACGCGTTACCCGTCCGCTTGCTGAATTGGCTTTTGATTGGTTGGTTTGGTCCGTTCCGGGCCATCGGCGAGTAACATGATTAGGCGAGGATAGGCGGCGATGCCGGCAAGGGAGCGCTCGATAACAGTCGACGGGCGCCCCGATGGCGGCGATCAGCTTCGCCGTCAGCACCGAGAGGCAATGGCAAGGAACACGTCGCCGCAGGGTCCAAATCCGCGCGCCGGGACCGATTTCTCGCAATGGGAAGACGACGCCGCGTGGGACGAGCAGGATGAGGCGGCGGGCAACCGTGCGCGGCAATTGCTGGCGCGTTCCAACACCAACCTGCATCGTTTCACCGATTTCTGCACCGGCATGCAGCGCTGGCTGAACGGCGAACGCTGGATCCGTCGCATCGGGCTCGTGCTCGTGGTGCTGGCCGTGATGTTCGCGACCTGCTTCGGCGCATTGTGGTGGCGGCTCGGCGCCGGTCCGATCAATCTCGATTTGGCGACGCCATGGCTTGCCGCGGCGATCGAGGAGAATATCGGTCACGGCAACACGGTCGAGGTCGGCGGAACGCAGATCGAGCGCGCCGGCCGCATCAGGATCGCGGTGCGCATCCGTGACATCATCGTCCGCGACCGCGACCACGCGGTCGTTGCCAGCGCGCCGAAAGCCGAAGTGCGCCTGTCCGGAACGGCATTGCTGATGGGCCAGTTGCGGGCGGAGAGTCTCAATCTGGTCGATGCGGAACTGTCGGTGCGCATCACGCCCGATGGCAATGTCACCGTGTCCGCCGGCGACACCGCAAAACCGCTCGCCACCGGCGTTGCGTCCAAACGGGAGGCGGGGCTGCCGCCGACATTCCCGCGGCCGGCGACCGCTGCGCCGCCGCCTCCGGTTGCCTTGCCTCCGGTTGCCTCCGGGCCCTCCGCTGCCGCACCCGATTCGGCCCAGAGCGGACTGCTCGCCGGCCTCGACTGGCTCGACAGCCTCAGCATGACCGGCCTCGACGGTCAGAACCTCAATGAGATCGGCCTGAAGAACGGCAATCTCGTCGTCGACGACCAGCAGCGCGGCAACAAATGGAGCTTTGAGAATATCAGCCTGAGCCTGCGGCGCCCGAGCGGCGGCGGGATTGCGCTCAGCTTCGGCGAGGACGGCGCAAAGCCCTGGTCGGTGCGCGTCCTGGTTGGACCGCAGCAGAACGGCGTGCGCTCGGTCGACATCAAGGCCGACAAGGTCTCCACCCGCAACATCCTGCTCGCGATGCGGACCAAGGATCTCACCTACACCGCCGACCTGCCGCTGTCGGGCGAGATGAAGGGCGAGCTCGGCCGCGACGGCCTGCCGACCTATTTCCGCGGCAAGATCAATGTCGGCGCTGGCAACATCATCGACACCGACACGCCCGACTACCCGATGCCGGTCGATTCGGCCGAGATGAGCGTCGAGTGGGATTCGGGGCGCCGCGTGCTGCTGGCGCCGATCAAGATCGTCTCGGGCGCCAACCGCATCACGCTGCTCGGCCATCTCGAGCCGCCGAACGACAACGTCACCGACTGGCAGGCGGGCCTGTCGGGGGGCACCATCGTGCTGGCCGGCGCCGATAAGAATGAACCGCCGCTGATCTTCAATCGCATCAACGTCGGCTTCCGGTTCGACACCGAGAAGAAGCGGGTGCTGCTGACCCAGGCCGACATCTCCAATGGCGAGATCGGCGTCGCGGGCACCGGCAGCATCGACTATTCCGGCGAGCCGCGGTTGCAACTCGGCTTCGCCGGCACCCCGATGTCGGCCTCCGCGCTGAAGCGGATGTGGCCTGTTATCATCGTGCCCGAGGTGCGCGAATGGGTGCTCGAGCGGATCGATCGCGGCACGCTCCAGCGCATCGATGTCGGCGTCAATTCGCCGGTGCACAATCTGTCGCGCAAGGGACCACCGATCCCGGATGACGGTCTCTCGGTCAACATCGTCGCCTCGGGTGTCACGGTGCGCCCGGTGGATCAGATGCCCGCAGTGCATGACGCGGATCTGAAAGCCAGGGTGACCGGCCGCACCGCGACCGTGACCATCAACCAGGGCATCGCCGACACGCCGGCCGGCCGCAAGATCACGCTGTCGGATTTCAGCTTCGAGGTGCCCGACATGGCGCCGAAACCGTCGCCGTCGAAGGTCAAGTTCCGGGTCGACTGTCCGGTGCCGGCCGCCGCCGAAATCCTCGCATCCGACCGGCTCAGCGATCTCTCCGGTCCGCCGATCGATCCCAACGCCAGCAAGGGCAACGTCACGGCAACGATCAATCTCGGCATGCCGGTGACAGGCGGGCTGACCAAGGCCGACACGCAATATTCCGTCACCGCCGACATCTCCGGCGTTGCCGTCGACAAGCTGGTGATGAACCAGAAGCTCGAGGCCAACACGCTGAAGGTGATTGCGAGCAACGCCGGCTTCCAGGTCAAGGGCGACGTCAAGATCAACGGGCAGGCGGCCTCGCTCGACTACCGCAAGCCGGCCGACGGCGATGCCGACGTCAAGCTGCAGGCGACGCTGGATGACGCGAGCCGCGCGCGGCTCGGGCTTGATCTCGGCCCCGCGGTCTCAGGCGCGATCCCGATCAAGCTGAGCGGCAAGATCGGCAGCGGCGACAATCCCACCACCAAGATGGGCGTCGAGGCCGACCTTACCCAGCTCAAGCTCGACAACATCCTGCCGGGCTGGGTCAAGGCGCAGGGCAGGGCCGGCAAGGCGACCTTCAACGTGGTGCCCAAGGGGCAGTCGACCCGGTTCGAGGATATCTCGATCGAAGGCAGCGGCGTCTCGATCAAGGGCGCGCTCGAGGTCGACCAGAATGGCGACCTGATGAATGCGAACTTCCCGACCTATGCGCCGTCGGACGGCGACAAGACATCGTTGCGGGCCGATCGCGGTCCCGACGGCGTGATCAAGGTGACGATGCGCGGCGACGTGTTCGATGGCCGCGGCTTCCTGAAATCGGCGATCTCCGGCCGCGACAGCGATCCCAAAAGCAAGACCAAGACCACCGATTTCGATGTCGATCTGAAGCTCGGCGCGGTGGCCGGGTTCAATGGCGAAGCGCTGCGCGGCGTCGATGCCAAGATTTCGCGGCGCAACGGGTTCTTCAAGGCGTTCACGCTGAGCGGCAGGGTCGGCCGCGATACTCCGGTCAGCGTCGATATGCGCGGCCGCCAGCAGGGCCGCGAGGTGATCTACCTGCAAACCGGCGACGCCGGCGCGTTCCTGCGCTTCATCGACACCTATTCGAAGGTGGTGGGCGGCCAGCTCACGCTGGCGATGGAGCCGCCGATCCCCGAGCCGAGCCCGAGGGAAGGCCTCATCAATATCACCGGCTTCTCGGTGAAGGGCGAAACCCAGCTTGATCGCGCCGTCGCCGGCGGGCCGGTCAGCACCCAGAACGGCATCGGGTTCGACGCGTTGCGCGCCGAGTTCACGCGCCAGAGCGGCCAGCTTTCGATCCGCAACGGCGTGGTCAAGGGACCGAGCATTGGCGCGACCATCGAAGGCAGCATCGACTATCTCGGCAATCAGGTGCGGATGAACGGCACCTTCATTCCGATGTACGGCTTGAACAACATGTTCGGCCAGATCCCGTTCTTCGGGATTTTCCTCGGCGCCGGCAGCAATGAAGGCCTGATCGGCGTGACCTATGAAGTGGTCGGCACGCCGAGCCAGCCGGTGCTGCGCGTCAACCCGATCTCGGCACTGGCGCCCGGCCTGACGCGCAAGATCTTCGAGTTCAAACAGTACGGCCCGAACGATCTGCCGACGACGAACAATTAGCGCGTCAGCAGATTCCCTCGGCGGCAGCCGACGGCCCGGACGAGATTGCCGGGCCTGACCGACCGGATCATCTATCGTGACGAGTGTGAGGCCGCAGTGGACGTGCGGTCGGTTGTCGCACGCCCGTAACAGTCCGCCCGCAGATTGCGCGCGCCGGCCGCCGACATAGCGGGCGGCTACGCCCCTCGTTTTCTGAGAAAATCTTACATTGGGATAAAAGCAATGATCGCCAAAGGATTGCGCCCGGCTGTGGGGCTTCCGCTGTCTCGGCCGGTTTTTGCGTTGACGCTGCTCGCCTCCACGGCGCTGGCCAGCAGTCTTGCGCACGCCGACGGCGACGACGTTCATTTCCGGCCGGGTCATCTGTTGTTGAGCCGTGCGGTGTTCGTCAACAACGCCGTCACCATCACGCCCGGCGTGACACAATTGCCGCCGAACTGCGTGTCGCCCAATTGCGTGACCGCCACGGCGGACGGCACCTATCCGACGGTGTTCAACAACGATGGCGTCGACGGCTCGTTCGGCCTGACTGCGAAGATCCTGCTCGACGAACTGCGTCTCGACGGCAGACACGTGCAGTCGCTCGAGGTGCCGAACAGCGCCCAGCGCGGCGTTTCCCAAAACAAGGACCAGATGGTCACCAGCTTCTCGTCAAAATCGGAGCTGGCGCTCAATCTGTCGCTCGATCATCGCAGCGTGACCTTCATGGGCTATCTCGCTCCGATCGGCGCCATCGACGTGTCGAACTCCAACACCCCTGACGTCATCGATCCGACCAATCCGGTGCCCGGCACCTATTATCGCCTGGTCGCTGAAGTCGACGAGAACGGTCGCTTCCACTTCACCAAGGTGAACGGCTACAGCGGCAACAACGGCCGCGCTGCGATCTTCAACGACCGGCATGGTGCCGGTGTGTTCTACACCGCCGGCAACGCGGGCAATGGCGGCAACCCGCAGCCTGCGGGCGTCATCACGGGCGCCGGCATGCAGATCGCGAGAGAGGCCGACGCGCCGCTCGCGCGGCAGGCGGACCCGGGCGGACCTTTCCCGCTCGGCAGCTTCAATATCACCGAACTCGGCCAGAAGGCCGACAAGATCGGCAAGGACACCAATTTCCGCGGCCTCACCGTGTTCAACAACGTGATCTACGCGACCAAGGGCAGCGGCGGGAATGGAATCAACACCGTCTACTTCATCGACACCACCGGCAACGCCGCCAACGGCAGCCCGAAGGCGTGCCCGAATGGCGTCGGCCTGCCGGCTCCGTCTGCGTCGCTGCCGACGACGCAGATCTTCTACGATGGCTCGAAGTTGGCGGGGCAGGGCGTCACGCCGTATAACATGTGCGTGCTGAGCGGTTTCCCGACAGCGCTCAAGAGCACGAGCTCGTTCCCGTTCGGTATCTGGTTCGCCGACGCGAACACACTCTACGTCGCCGACGAAGGCAACGGCACCGCGACATTCGACCCGACGTCGAACAGCTATACCGCTGCCAAGGCGCAGACATCAGCCGGATTGCAGAAGTGGGTGTTCGACAGCACTGCCGGCGCGTGGAAGCAGGCCTACACCCTGCAGGCGGGACTTGACCTCGGCGTCCCCTACACGGTGCAGGGCTATCCGACCGGCAACAACGCCGCGACCGGCAAGCCGTGGTCGCCGGCCACCGACGGCCTGCGCAACATCACCGGCCGCGTCAATCGCGACGGCAGCGTGTCGATCTGGGCGATCACCTCCACGGTGAGCGGCAGCGGCGACCAGGGTGCCGATCCGAACAAGCTCGTGATGATCACCGACAAGCTGTCCGCGACCACGCTGCCGGCCGCCGAGCGTTTTGTCACGCTGCGCACCGCGAACGCCGGCGAGGCGCTGCGTGGCGTGTCCTTCACACCGGGCACCGGCGATGACCGGGAGGAGGCCCATGACCGCAGCTCCTGCGGCCGTGACCACCGCGGCGACGATTGCCGCGACACCGACTGAACGAGACGTCGCAGCCTTCGGCCTCTCCCCATCTGCCGTGGCGAGAGGCTGTTGACTGGCATCTACGGTCCAAGGGGCCGTCGACCTAGCGCCGCAGCGCCGGCACCACCAGGAACGGGATCAGGCCGAGCACGACATTGACGAGGGCGAAGGCGATCAGCGGACTGTAGCTGTGGGTCCAGTCGTGGATCAGGCCGCCGCCCCAGGAGCCGAGCGCCGAGCCGAGGCCGCTACCGATCATGATCGTCCCGTAGATCGTGCCGACCCGCTCGCCACGGAATATCTTCAGAGCGGTCGCGGTGATCAGCGGGCCGCGCGAGCCGATCATGCTGCCGAAGGAGATGATGAAGCCGGTCAGCAGCCAGTAGTTCGGATACCACTGCATGATCCCAATATTGCGAAAATCGCCGAGAACCTCGCTATTTTTTTCATGGGCGCGCGACTAACCGCCGTCGTATATGCCAAAAATGCGTCCGCGTTGATCGCTAAGGTGTATCACTCATAAGCCCGATGTCCGTTTAGTCCTCAACAGCGGCGCGGAAGTGGGCGCTGCGCGAGGTCCGAGACGGGCCACTTGCGGTCATTCCGCCTGTCCGGATAGGTTAAATAAAGACCCGGCCGATCCGCCCAATGATGTTGCCATGAACACTGCTTTCATTGAGTTCAAGGTGCGCCGTCCCGAGAAATTGGCTGCGCTGGAACGCTTCGTCGAGCGTCTGAGCGAAGCGAAACGTTCGGATAAATTCCCTGAGGATACGGAGTGGAACGTCTATTTTGACAGTTCTTCTCTTGCGTATTTTGAGAACCTTTCACCAGAGGAAATGAAAGAGTGGGAAACAGAGTGGTGGGCCACGCCTGTTGAACGCCGTCTTCGAGATTTTTCCCTCTGGCCCCATTGGGATTTTCCGTCCTTCCTTGATGCGCTAAAAAACAGCGAATTTCTAGTTTCCATACTCCACGTTACGGCTTCGCCCCTGAAACTCGTTTTTGAGCCATTGGCGTTTCCATACGGGGGGCCCGACTGCCTGATAGCAGCCACGGAAGCATTTGGTCAGGAAGTTACTGGGGTCGATGACGGGACAGGCTATCGGCCGTACGTAAAGCCACCGCGTTGGCAGCCTAAATCGAGACTGAGACCGGATGATCCAGATGCCGTTCCCCATTCTTAGATGTCCGTTTCGGGTCAATCGCGTCGTTTTGACAGTGGACCGGTCACTTCCGGTCTACCCCTAACTGCGGACATGCTGCCGCACTGCGACAATTTCCGCTCGTCCGACACGCGGAGATACGAGTAGCGTTCGATTATTGGTGCGATGGTGATTGGCGTGAGGTCGCTTGGTCGTCATTGCGGCATGGCTCTCAAAAGACATTCCCCGGACGTGATGTGTGCATCCGACGTCACGTCGGGGGTTGCATGGACCGGCAGAAAAAGCGACTAAACAATGCGATTTAGGGGATGGATGCGCACGGTTGCGCACTGAGCCGGGTTGTTGCGGCAAGGTCGTCATCGCTCGTCATCGGCGCAGTGCGGGCACCACCAAAAACGGGATCAGGCCGAGCACGACATTGACCAGCGCGAAGGCGATCAGTGGATTGTAGCTGTGGGTCCAGTCATGGATCAGGCCGCCGCCCCAGGAACCGAGCGCCGAGCCGAGGCCACTGCCGATCATGATGGTGCCGTAGATCGTGCCGACGCGCTCGCCGCGGAAGATTTTAAGCGCGGTTGCGGTGATCAGCGGGCCGCGCGAGCCAATCATGCTGCCGAAGCAAATGACAAAGCCGGTCAGCAGCCAGTAGTTCGGATACCACTGCAACAGCCAAAGCAGGATGATGCCGATGATCGAGACTCCGTAGCTGAACAGCACGCTGGGACGGCGGCCGATGATGCCGTCGAGCGTGGACACGCCGAGCATGCCGACGAACAGCGCGACGCCGGAGAATCCCCAGGCGGTGGCCGCCTGCAGCGGCGGGAAGCCGACATCGATCAGGTAGGCGACGATCTGCGCCGTCAGTGCATACATCGCGACCGCGGTGAAGAAGAAGGTGGAGAACAGCGCCCAGAAGGCGTGGTGGCGCATTGCGCGGAGCAGGGTCCAACCTTCATCGATCAGGCCCGTCTCGGCTTTCTTGACGATGTGCGGCGATCCGCCGGCGAGCAGCCGCCACGGCAGAAGCACGAGCGGAACAAGCAGGCAGAGCGCGCCAACGCCGAACACCTGATACGCCTCGCGCCAGCCGATGCGATCGATCAGCACCTGCGACAGCGGCAGCAGCATCAAGAGGCCGGCGCCGGTCGCCGAATACATCACGGCCATGGCGGTCGGCAGCCGCGGCCCGAACCAGCGGCCGAGCAGGATCGAGTTCGAGACGTTGCCGATCAGCGCAGTGCCGAAGCCGACGCAGAGGCCGACGCTGAGCTGGAATTGCCAGAGTTGCTCGGCGCGTGAAGCGATCAGGAATGCGCAGCCGAGCAGCGACAGGCCCAGCGCATAGACCACGCGCGGGCCCGAGCGGTCGAACAGGCGCCCGACCAGGGGCGCGGTGAGGCCGCTGGCGAGCCAGGTCAGCGAATAGACCGACACGACCGAGGCACGGTCCCAGCCGAAGCTCTCCGAGATCGGCTTGAGGAAGACCGTGAAGCTGTCGCTGAGACCGCGCCCGAGCACCGACAGCACGAAGCAGAGTGCGAGCACGTTCAGCGCGACGCGCGACTGTTTCGCCGGCGTTGCAAGCGTGTCGTTCGGAGGCGTGGTCTGATCCATCGGAAAGATGGGAGCGCGCTTTCCGCACTCCCTGCAACCGACAAATGCGAATGCGCCTATGCAGGCTTCAGCAGGACGTGCCGCTTCTTGCCGAGCGACAGCTTGACGACGCCTTCCGGCGTCAGATTGGCCGGCGTCAGCAGCATCTTTTCATCGGTGACGACAACATCGTTGACGCGCAGGCCGCCGCCCTTGATCTGCCGGCGCGCTTCGCCGTTGGACGCGACGAGCTCGGCCTTGACGAAGGCGGCGAGCACGCCGATGCCGGCTTCAAATTCGCCGCGCGGAATTTCCACCGTCGGCAGGGTCTCGGCCAGCGCGCCTTCCTCGAAAGTGCGGCGCGCGGTCTCGGCGGCTTCATTGGCCGCGTCGCGGCCATGGAGCAGGGCGGTGGCCTCGGTCGCCAACACCTTCTTGGCTTCGTTGATCTCGCTGCCAGCGAGCGCCGCGAGCTTGCCGATCTCGCTCATCGGCAGGATCGTGAACAGCTTGAGAAATTTGACGACGTCGGCGTCCTCGACATTACGCCAGTACTGCCAGAAGTCATACGGCGAGAACTGGTCGGCGTTGAGCCACACCGCGCCCTTGGCGGTCTTGCCCATCTTGTCGCCGGAGGCGGTGGTCAGCAGCGGCGTGGTCAGCGCGTACAGTTGCGGCGAGCCCATGCGGCGGCCGAGATCGACGCCGTTGACGATGTTGCCCCACTGGTCGGAGCCGCCCATCTGCAGCCGGCAGCCGGCGCGGCGCGACAGCTCGACGAAGTCGTAGGCCTGGCAGACCATGTAGTTGAATTCAATGAAGCTCATCTCCTGCTCGCGCTCGAGCCGGAGCCGCACTGAATCCATCGTCAGCATGCGGTTGACCGAGAAGTGCCGGCCGATGTCGCGCAGCATCTCGATCCAGTTCAATTTGGTCAGCCACTCGGCGTTGTCGAGCATGATGGCGTCGGAAGGCCCATTGCCATAGCGCAGCACCTTGGCGAACACGCCGCGGATGCTCGCCTTGTTGGATTCAATCTCCGCGACGGTACGCATCGCGCGCGTCTCGTCCTTGCCGGAGGGGTCGCCGACCATCGTGGTGCCGCCGCCCATCAATGTTATCGGCTTGTTGCCGCTCTGTTGCAGCCAGTACAGCATCATCATGGTGAGGAAGTTGCCGATGTGCAGCGACGGCGCGGTGCAGTCATAGCCGACATAGGCGGTCGCCTCGCCCTTCGCGGCGAGCGCGTCGAGGCCCTCGAAATCGGAGCACTGGTGGACGAAGCCGCGTTCCTGTAGAGTGTTCAGGAAATCCGATTTAAATGCAGTCATTTGTCGGCGAGCCAGATCATTCTTGTTTTACGGTTTTTGCATCTATTTGCGGAACCTTGACGCTTGAGGCTGCCGCAGGCGGACGCGCAGTGGCATTATAGGATGTACTTGTTTGAGACAAGCCGGGGGTTCCCGGCTGGGGCGCTTCCAAGATGATGTTAACGGCACTCGGTCTGATGAGCGGGACCTCGCTCGACGGGGTCGACGTGGCACTGATCGAGACCGATGGCCGCCAGATCAAGGCCTTCGGACCTACGGGCTATCGACCCTATACTGACAGCGAGCGCAGCCTGCTGCGTCAGGCGCTGACCGAGGCCGTCCATCTGACACAGCGCGACGCCCGGCCGGGAATCTTGCGGCAGGCCGAGCAGGCCGTTACGTCAGCCCATGCCGAGGCGGTCGCCAGCTTCACGGCGCAGACCCGGATCTCCGCCCAGGACATCGATATCGTCGGGTTCCATGGCCAGACCGTGCTGCATCGCCCGGAGCGGAAGCTGACGGTGCAGATCGGCGATGCCCTGGCGCTCGCCAGGGCGATCCACATTCCGGTGATGCATGATTTCCGTGCCGCCGACGTCGAGGCCGGCGGGCAGGGCGCGCCGTTCGTTCCGGTCTACCATCGCGCGCTGGCGCAATCGCTGAACCGCGAGGGGCCGACCGTCGTGGTCAATATCGGCGGCGTCTCCAACATCACCTATATCGACGGCACCGACACGTTGATCGCCTGCGACACCGGGCCTGGCAACGCGCTGCTCGACGATTTCATGTTCCGCCAGATGCATCAGCCGTTCGACACCGCCGGGAAGTTCGCCGCGCTGGGCAAACCGGACGAAGCCTGGATCGCACAGGCGCTCAAGCTGCCGTTCTTCTCGGTTCCGCCGCCGAAATCGCTCGACCGCAACGACTTTGCCGCGCTGAAGCTCGGCGCCGTGGCGCCGGCCGATGGCGCGGCGACGTTGACCGCTTTCACGGCGGCCGCGATCGCCCGCGTCGTGCCGCTGCTGCCGAAACGGCCAAAGAGCTGGATCATCTGCGGCGGCGGCGCCTCCAACCTCACCATGATGCGGATGCTGCGCGAGCGGCTGGCGCCGGCAACCGTCGAGCCCGCCGAGGCGCTCGGCTGGGCGGCGGACGCGATCGAGGCGCAGGCCTTCGGCTTCCTCGCCGCGCGCGGCATGAAGGGCCTGCCGCTGAGCTACCCCGCCACCACGGGGGTGCCGATCCCGATGACCGGGGGCATCATCGCGCGACCGTGATTTAGATGCAAATGCATCTACCTTGACAGTTCCATGCCGCTGCATTTAATTCGATGCAGTTGCATTGAACGCGAGGTTCGTCATGGCCGCCCTGAAGCTGATCAGCCACAAGCTCTGCCCCTATGTGCAACGCGCGGTGATCGCGCTGCATGAGAAGGGCGTGCCGTTCGAGCGGATCGACATCGATCTCGCCAACAAGCCCGACTGGTTCCTGAAGATCTCGCCGCTCGGCAAGGTGCCGGTGCTGGTCGTGACCGGTGACGACGGCAAGGAGGTCGCGCTGTTCGAGAGCAATGTGATCTGCGAGTACATCGAGGAGACGCAAGGCGGCGCGAAGCTGCATCCCGAGAACGCGCTGACGCGCGCCGAGCATCGCGCCTGGATGGAATTCGGCTCGGCCATTCTCGGCGACCTCTGGGGGCTCGAGACCGCGACCGATGCCGCGACCTTCGAGAGCAAGCGGCAGGCGGTCGCCGCAAAATTCGCGCGCGTCGAGGCTGCGCTCGGCGCAGGGCCTTTCTTCGCAGGCGACAGGTTCAGTCTGGTGGATGCCGTGTTCGCGCCGGTCTTCCGCTATTTCGATTTGTTCGACCAGCTGACCGATCTTGCAGTGTTCACCCACACGCCAAAACTTCGCGCGTGGCGTAGTGCGTTGGCGCAGCGGTCGAGCGTGCGCAGCGCCGTTTCGCCTGAATATCCCGCGCTGCTGCACGCGTTCCTGGTCGGCCACCGCGCGCACATGCTGAAGCTTGCCGCGTAAGCCATGTCGCACTCCATTGCCTGGATCGCGCTGGTCGTCGCCGGTCTTCTCGACGTCGGCTGGGCCATCTCGATGAAATATGCCGAAGGTTATACGCGCCTCGGCTGGACGCTGGTCTCGCTGACGCTGCTCGCCGCGTTCGTGTTCCTGCTCGGGCGCGCGTTGCAGGTGCTCGGCGTCGGCATCGCCTACACGGTATGGACCGGCATCGGCGCGGTCGGCACGCTGACCATGGGCGTGCTGCTGTTCAACGAAGCCTTGAATCCGATGAAGGTCGCCGGGATCGCGTTCGTGCTGATCGGCATCGCCGCGCTGAAATTCGCGCCGGAGTAAGTGGCTTCGTAGCCCGGATGAAGCGAAGCGCAATCCGGGGCGGGTCTAACCGCGGAGCCAGTGGTCCCGGATTTCGCGGAGCCTGTCATCGGGCGCGCGTTCGCGCGACCCGTTGGCTCCATCCGGGCTACGAGGTCAGCGGTCTTTGCTCACCGCACGTTGGCGAGGCGCATGTCGAGATAGCCGGTCACCGTCTCCATCAGCGGCTCGAGCTTGCCGTCGAAGAAATGGTTGGCGCCGGGGATGACCTGCTGGTCGATCACGATGCCCTTCTGGGTCTTCAGCTTCTCGACCAGCGTGTTGACGTCCTTGGGCGGCACCACGGCATCCTTGTCGCCGTGCACGATCAGGCCCGACGACGGGCAGGGCGCGAGGAACGAGAAGTCGTAGAGATTGGCGGGCGGCGCGATCGAGATGAAGCCCTCGACCTCCGGACGGCGCATCAAGAGCTGCATGCCGATCCATGCGCCGAACGAGAAACCCGCAACCCAGCAGGCGCGCGCCTCAGGATTGATCGCCTGCGCCCAGTCGAGCGCGCTCGCGGCATCGGACAGTTCGCCGGTGCCGTGATCGAACGACCCCTGGCTGCGGCCGACGCCACGGAAGTTGAAGCGCAGCACCGAGAAGCCGCGATGCGCGAACGCGTAATAGCACTGGTAGACGATCTGGTGGTTCATCGTGCCGTGGAACTGCGGATGCGGATGCAGGATCATCGCAATCGGCGCGTTCTTCTGCTTGGCCGGGTGATAGCGGCCTTCGAGACGGCCAGCAGGGCCGGTGAAAATGACTTCAGGCATTGTGTTCCCTTGATTGACGCGTTCCCTTGATTGACGTCGATCAATCAACCGGTTGGAGCCATCTTCGGCGACGGGCGCGAGCAGAGCGGCTCATGATGAAATCAGCGCAGGCGCCGCCGGGCGGCACGCTGGAAGGCCTTCTAGCATGACGCAAGGGGCAAAAATCAAGGAAATTGTGCCGCTTGGCGGAGGCTAATCCGCTCCGTGACGCACGCGTAGCCGGCGCGTCGGCGGCGATCCGGATCAACACGCCGAATTGCTCGTTGGCTACCTGAAGTTTTGGTTTGTCATATTGCTATCGCGCGCGGCGCGCAGGCGGATGTCTTGCCAGGCAACACGATGGGACTCCCGGCGAGCGTGAAAAATCTCCCGCATTGGTGACTCTGATCTGGTCTCGCTGCCCGACTGTCGTTATGTCGCAGTGGAAGGCCGCAACCATGGTGGTTGCCGCGGACAAGCTCGATGGCCGATCGCGTCTATCTCGACTGGAATGCCACAACGCCACTTCGCCAGGAGGCAAAGGCGGCGATGACTGCGGCATGGGAATTGAGCGGCAACCCGTCCTCGGTGCACAGCGAGGGACGCCGCGCGCGCCGGCTGGTCGAGGATGCCCGCAATGCGGTGGCGAATGCGGTCGGCGGCCGGGCGCAGGACGTCGTGTTTCTCTCCGGCGGCACCGAGGCCAATGCGCTCGCATTGACGCCGGGATTGCGCCGCGGTGCAGGCGCGCCGGTCAGCCGGCTCCTGGTGTCCGCGGTCGAGCATGCGTCCGTGCTCGCGGGCGGACGGTTCGCGCGTGAGGTCACCTTCGCGATCAATGTCACGCGCGCCGGGGTGATCGATCTCGATCATCTGCGCGCGCTGCTGGCCGACGGTGCGCCGGCGCTGGTCTCGGTGATGCTGGCGAACAACGAGACCGGCGCCATCCAGCCGGTGGCTGACGTCGCCGGGATCGTCCACGCGACCGGCGGCCTGCTGCATGTCGACGCGATCCAGGCGTTCGGAAAGATCTCGTTCGATCTCGCCTTGACCCAGGCCGATCTGGTGACGCTGTCGGCGCACAAGATCGGTGGACCGAAGGGCGCAGGCGCACTGGTGCTTGCCGAAGGCGTCGAAGGGTTGGAGGCGTTCTTGCGCGGCGGCGGGCAGGAGCTCGGGCGACGGGCAGGGACCGAGAACGTCGCAGGGATCGCCGGCTTTGGTGCGGCCGTGCAGGCCGCGATGGTGGCGCTGAAGGCCGACGCCGCCCGCGTCAGGGGACTGCGCGACCGGCTCGAGCACGGACTGCGGCAGACGCCGGACGTGGTGGTCTTCTCCGATGATGTAAAGCGGTTGCCAAATACCGTTCTGTTCACGGCGCCCGGCATGAAGGCCGAAACGGCGGTCATCGGATTCGACCTGGCGGGGGTGGCGGTCTCTTCCGGTTCCGCTTGCTCATCGGGCAAGGTCCA
The DNA here is from genome assembly GCF_056429065.1 of Bradyrhizobium sp. USDA3010. Classification (NCBI taxonomy): domain Bacteria; kingdom Pseudomonadati; phylum Pseudomonadota; class Alphaproteobacteria; order Hyphomicrobiales; family Nitrobacteraceae; genus Bradyrhizobium; species Bradyrhizobium sp. USDA3010. The sequence continues at coordinate 53,847 of NZ_JBWJZD010000009.1, read as the reverse complement.
GCCGTCCCACGTCTTGGAGGCAATGGGATACCGTCCAGAGGTGTCCCAGGGAGCGGTGCGGCTCAGTCTTGGCTGGTCTACCACGGAGACAGACGTGGATTTGACCCTCAAGGCTTGGCGAAAGCTCGCCGATACCTTAGTTAAGGGGGAGCGACGAAACACAGCTTGAACAGTTCTAAGCGGGTGATTTCGTCTTCAAAGCATCGTAAGAGACTTCGGAACTTGAGATCCACCGCGGTCCTTGAAACCGCGAGCGGAGGATTGAATGCCTGCTGTACAAGAGACGGTCGAGCGCGTCCGGCGCATCGACGTCGACCAGTATCGTTATGGATTTGAGACGCTGATCGAGTCCGACAAGGCCCCGAAAGGCCTGTCGGAAGACACCGTCCGCTTCATCTCGGCAAAGAAGAATGAACCGGCCTGGATGCTGGAATGGCGTCTGGAGGCGTACCGCCGCTGGCTGACCATGACCGAGCCGACCTGGGCGCGCGTCAACTATCCGAAGATCGACTATCAGGATCTTTATTATTACTCGGCGCCGAAGCCGAAGAAGACGCTGTCCTCGATCGACGAGATCGATCCGGAAATCCTCAAGACCTATGAGAAGCTCGGCATCCCGCTCCGCGAGGTCGCCGTTCTCGAGGGCGTCGAGCCGCCGCCCGGCGGCCCGCCGTCGGCCAATCGCAAGATCGCGGTTGATGCCGTGTTCGATTCGGTGTCGGTCGCGACCACCTTCCAGAAGGAGCTGAAGGCGGCCGGCGTGATCTTCATGCCGATCTCGGAGGCGATCCGCGAGCATCCCGAGCTGGTGCAGAAATATCTCGGCACCGTGGTGCCGACCTCGGACAATTACTTCGCGACGCTCAATTCGGCGGTGTTCTCCGACGGCTCGTTCGTCTACGTGCCGCCGGGCGTACGCTGCCCGATGGAGCTGTCGACCTATTTCCGCATCAACGAGCGCAACACCGGCCAGTTCGAGCGCACGCTGATCATCGCCGACAAGGGCTCCTACGTCTCCTATCTCGAAGGCTGCACCGCGCCGCAGCGCGACGAGAACCAGCTGCACGCCGCGGTGGTCGAGCTCGTCACGCTCGATGACGCCGAGATCAAGTATTCGACGGTGCAGAACTGGTACCCCGGCAATTCGGAAGGCAAGGGCGGCATCTACAATTTCGTCACCAAGCGTGGCGACTGCCGCGGCCGGAATTCCAAGATCTCCTGGACCCAGGTCGAGACCGGTTCGGCGATCACCTGGAAGTATCCGAGCTGCATCCTGCGCGGCGACAATTCGAGCGGCGAGTTCTACTCGATCGCGATCTCGAACGGCTTCCAGCAGGTCGATAGCGGCACCAAGATGATCCACCTCGGCAAGAACACGTCGAGCCGGATCATCTCCAAGGGCATCGCCGCCGGCAAGTCGCAGAACACCTATCGCGGCCTCGTCAGCGCGCACCGCAAAGCCACCGGCGCGCGCAACTACACCGCCTGCGACTCGCTCCTGATCGGCGACAAATGCGGCGCGCACACCGTGCCCTATGTCGAGGCCAAGAATTCCTCGGCGACGTTCGAGCATGAGGCGACGACGTCGAAGATTTCCGAGGACGTGCTGTTCTACTGCATCCAGCGCGGGCTCTCGCAGGAAGAAGCCGTCGGCCTCGTCGTCAACGGGTTCGTGAAGGACGTGCTGCAGCAACTGCCGATGGAGTTCGCGGTGGAAGCGCAGAAGCTGATCTCGATCAGCCTTGAAGGTTCGGTTGGCTAATCCATCCCGCTAACGGCGCGGCTGACGCGCCTTGCGGATGATGCTCAGGAAAAATCAGATGTCTCTGCTTGAAGTGAAAGATCTGCTGGTTCGTGTCGAGGAGCGCGAGATCCTCCATGGGCTGTCGCTCACGGTGAACCCGGGCGAGGTGCACGCGATCATGGGGCCGAATGGCTCCGGCAAGTCGACGCTCTCGCACGTCATCGCCGGCAAGCCGGGCTATGAAGTCACCGGCGGCCAAATCCTGTTCAGGGGCGAGGACCTGCTGGAGATGGCGCCCAATGAGCGCGCCGCCAGGGGCGTATTCCTGGCGTTCCAGTATCCGGTGGAAATCCCCGGCGTGACCACCTGGAATTTCCTGCATGCGGCGCTCAACGCCCAGCGCAAGGCGCGCGGCGAGGAGGAGATTTCGTCGCCGGCCTTCCTCAAGAAGGTCCGCGAAGTGGCGAAGTCGTTGAACATCCCGCAGGACATGCTGAAGCGCGGCGTCAATGTCGGCTTCTCCGGCGGCGAGAAGAAGCGCAACGAGATTCTGCAGATGGCGCTGTTCGAGCCGGCCGTCTGCATCCTCGACGAAATGGATTCCGGCCTCGACATCGACGCGCTGCGGATCGCCGCCGACGGCGTCAATGCACTGCGCTCGCCGGAGCGCGCGATGGTCGTCATCACCCACTATCAGCGGCTGCTCAACTACATCGTGCCCGATTTCGTGCACGTGATGTCGAAGGGCCGGGTGGTGAAGAGCGGCGGCAAGGAACTGGCGCTGGAGCTGGAAGAGTCCGGTTACGCGCAGTTCGAAGACGCTGCCTGACAAATGCGGGTTCTCAGATGAACGTTGTTGCAAAGACCGAGACCGGGCGCGCCCTGGGCGATGTGTTCGCCGTCGCGCGCGACCGTCTGCCGGGCAAGGGCAAGATCGCCGATCAGCGCCGCGAGGCGTTCGAGGCCTATGAACGATCAGGCCTGCCGCATCGCCGCATCGAGGATTGGAAATACACTGACCTGCGCGCGCTGATGCGCGAGGTGCTGCCGCTGGCCCCTGCGCCGGATGCAGCGGCACTGAAGCGCGCCGCTGATGCGGTCAAGCTGCGGGCGATCGACGGCGTGCGCCGTTTGGTGCTGGTCGATGGCGCGTTCGCGCCCGACCTCTCCGACCTCGGCAATCTCGAAAAGGGGCTGAGCATCCGCCCGCTGCGCGAGGTGCTCGACGCCGGCGAGGACGCGCTTTCCGCCCAGGCCTTTGCGTCAGACACGTCCAATCCGATGATTGCGCTGAACGGCGCGATGGCGACCGATGGCGTCGTCATCGACGTCGCCAATGGGACGGTGCTGGCCCAGCCGCTGCACATCGTGCACGTCGCCTCTGGCGCGACACCTGCCGCGATGTTCACGCGCTCACTGCTGCGGCTCGGCCGCGATACCGGCGTGACGCTGGTTGAGAGCTGTCTCGCCGGCGAGGGCGCCAAGGCCTACCAGACCCATGATGGGCTGATTGTCGCGATCGGCGACAATGCGCGGCTCGATCATGTGCGTCTGGTCGAAGACGGCGTCGATGCCTTCAACATTTCCTCGGCGACCGTAACGCTCGGCGCGCACGCCCATTTCAACACGTTTGGTCTGACCTCGGGCGGTCATGTCAGCCGCTATCAGCTGACGGTCACCTGCGCCGGCGAAGGCTCCAATGTCGAGACCAACGGCGTCAATCTGATCAACGGCAAGCAGCACGCCGACACCACGCTGTTCATGGATCACGCGGTGCCGCACTGCGCGAGCCGTGAGATCTTCCGTGCCGTCGTCGACGACCGCGCCCATTCCGTGTTCCAGGGCCGCATCATCGTCCGTCCCGACGCCCAGAAGACCGACGCCAAGATGATGACCCGGGCGCTGCTGCTGTCCGACGACGCGGAAGCCGACAACAAGCCGGAGCTCGAGATCTTCGCCGACGACGTCACCTGCGGTCACGGTGCGACCACCGGTGCGCTCGACGAGAGCCTGCTGTTCTACATGCGCGCCCGCGGATTGCCGGAGAAGGAAGCGCAGGCGCTGCTGATCCAGGCCTTCGTCGGCGAGGCGATCGAGACGATTGCCAGCGACGCGTTGCGCGAGGTCGCAATTGCCACCGCGCAGCGCTGGCTTCAGGCGAGGGCGTGAGCATGCACAAGGCGGTCGCCAACGGTTCTTACGACGTCGCTCTGGTGCGGCAGGATTTCCCGGCGCTCGCCATGCAGATTTACGGCAAGCCGCTGGTCTATCTCGACAACGCGGCGTCGGCGCAGAAGCCGAATGCGGTGCTCGACCGCATGACCGAGGCCTACAAGAGCGAATACGCCAACGTACATCGCGGCCTGCATTACCTCGCCAATGCCGCGACGGAGGCCTATGAGGGCGCCCGCGGCAAGGTCGCCCAGTTCATCAACGCCCGTCGCAATGAAGAGATCGTCTTCACCCGCAACGTCACCGAGGCGATCAACCTGGTGGCATCCTCCTGGGGCGGGGTGAACATTGGGGAGGGCGACGAGATCGTCCTCTCGATCATGGAGCACCACTCCAACATCGTGCCGTGGCACTTCCTCCGGGAGCGTCATGGTGCCGTGATCAAGTGGGCGCCGGTCGACGACGAAGGCAACTTCCTGATCGAGGAGTTCGAGAAGCTCCTGAGCCCGCGCACCAAGATCGTCGCGATCACCCAGATGTCGAACGCGCTTGGAACCCTGGTTCCGGTCAAGGAAGTGGTCCGGCTCGCTCACGCCCGCGGCATTCCGGTGCTGGTCGATGGCGCTCAGGGCGCGGTGCATCTGCCGGTCGACGTCCAGGACCTCGATTGCGATTTCTACGCCTTCACCGGCCACAAGGTGTACGGGCCGACCGGCATCGGCGCGCTCTATGCCAAGCACGAGCATCTGGTGGCGATGCGGCCGTTCAACGGCGGCGGCGAGATGATCCGTGAAGTGGCCAAGGACTGGGTCACCTATGGCGATCCGCCGCACAAGTTCGAGGCCGGGACGCCGCCGATCGTCGAGGCGATCGGGCTCGGTGCTGCGATCGACTACGTCAATTCGATCGGCAAGGAGCGCATCGCCGCGCATGAGCACGAGCTACTGACCTACGCGCAGGACCGTTTGCGCGAGATCAACTCGCTGCGCGTGATCGGAACCGCCCGCAACAAGGGCCCGGTGATCTCGTTCGAGATGAAGGGCGCGCATCCCCACGATGTCGCGACCGTGATCGACCGGCAGGGCATTGCGGTGCGTGCCGGCACCCATTGCGTGATGCCGCTTTTAGAGCGGTTCAACGTCACGGCCACCTGCCGCGCATCCTTCGGGATGTATAATACAAGGGAAGAAGTCGACCATCTGGCGCAAGCGCTGATCAAGGCGCGGGAATTGTTCGCATGACCGATACAGCCGAAGTCAAGACGGCCACCATGGAAACCACCTCGGCGCTGCCCGCGGAGGAGACTGAGCGCATGAGCGGCGAGATCGTCGCGGCGCTGAAGACGGTGTTCGACCCGGAAATCCCGGCCGACATCTACGAGCTTGGCCTGATCTACAAGGTCGATCTCAAGGATGACCGCTCGGTCGACATCCTGATGACGCTGACCACCCCGAACTGCCCGGCCGCCGGCGAGTTGCCGCAGATGGTCGAGAACGCGGTTGCCAGCGTCCCCGGCGTCGGCGTCGTCAGCGTCAACCTGGTGTGGGATCCGGCCTGGACGCCGGACCGGATGTCGGACGAGGCGCGCCTCGTCCTCAATATGTGGTGATGCGTTAGGGGATTGGACTTAGGCTCGAGAAAGATCGGCAATTGATTTGCCGCTGGGACTGACCACATGAGTGACATGACACAAGCCCCACCGACCCCAGCCAAGCCGAAGCGGCCGCGCCCGCAGGTCATGAGACTGACCGATGCCGCGGCGGAGCGGATCACCGAGCTGACCAAGCGCGCCGATTCCGAGATCGTCGGCCTGCGGGTCGGCATCAAGAATGGCGGCTGCGCCGGACAATCCTACACCGTCGAATACGCCCACGAGATCCGCCCGACCGACGAAGTGGTCGAGGACAAGGGCGTGAAGATCCTGGTCGATCCGAAGGCCGTGCTGTTCCTGCTCGGCACCGAGATGGACTACGTGGCCGACCGGATGCAGGCCCAGTTCGTGTTCAACAACCCGAACCAGGTCTCCGCCTGCGGCTGCGGCGAATCGGTGCAGCTCAAGCCGGCGACGGTCTGATCGCTGCTGTGCCCTCGCGAGCGAGCGCGCAATCGTGCTCGCGCCTTGGATCCGATACCCTCCATCGTTGCGTGTTGACGCCGTCGTCGACCATACTGCGTTGCCAACAGGCTGCGGCTGGCGCGTTCGGCCGCGCTGGAACAATGGTGGGAGCATGGACCGCGAATTCCTGACCGACCTGTTCGCCGATTTCGGCCCGGTCACGCTGCGCCGGATGTTCTCCGGCTACGGCATCTCCGCTGACGGCACCAACTTTGCGCTGGCTTTACGCGCCGGGCTCTACTTCCGCGCCGACGAGGAGACGATCCCGCAATTCGAGGCCGAAGGCTGCGGACCGTTCCAGTACCAGACCCGCGCCAAGACGGTGACGGTGAACTCGTACTGGCAACTGCCGGCGCGGCTGTTCGATGATGCCGAGGAGCTTGCGGTCTGGGCGCGTTCCGCCCTCGGCGCCGCCCAGCGCGCCGCGCTGCGCAAGCGTCCGAGGAAACGGGCGGCTGCGCGGACGGCGAAGGAGCCTGCAAAGAAAGTTGCGGGAAAGAAGACAGCGGCGCGGAGGCCGAACGCAAAACCGTCCTCAGTTCCGAAGAAGCGCGTGAAACGGAAACCATCCTGAGCAGCGCTGCGCGCGTCTCAAGGCGCGTTGAGAGGTCACGCCACCCGGGTCTGGGTCTCGGCGCTGTATTCCGGGTCGGCTTCGCAGATCACGCGGTTGCGGCCGGCGCGCTTGGCGGCATAGAGGCAGGCGTCGGCGCGCTCGATCAGGGAATCCGTGTCGTCGGCAGGCTTCAGTATGGAGACGCCGACCGAGATCGTGACACGGCCGAGGATCTCGCCGGTCGACTTCTTCTTCAGTTCCTTGGCCATCACGGCACGGCGGATGTGGTCGGCGACCGTCAGCGCCTGGCGCAGCGCAGTGTTCGGCAGCACCACCGCAAATTCCTCGCCGCCATAGCGGGCGGTGATATCCTGGCCCTTGATGGTCTGCTTCAGCGACTGCGCCACCAGCCGCAGCACCTGGTCGCCGGTGAGATGGCCGTAGGAATCGTTGAACGACTTGAAGTGATCGATGTCGAACATCAGCAGCGACAGCGGCTCGCCGCTGGCGAGCGCAGTCTGCACCGCCATGTCGATCGAGCGGTCGAAATATTTCCGGTTGCCGAGGCCGGTGAGCGGATCGGTCAGGCTCTCGGCGCGGATCGCCTCAAGGCTGTGTTGCAGGTCGCTGATCTCCGACATCGACAGCGCGAGCCGGTTCTCCAATGCCTGATTGGTCTCGCGCATCTCGCGCGTCGATTTGGCCAGCCCCTCGACGATGGTCTTGATCTGGTCGCGCGTGGTCGCGGTCGAGAGGCGGTCGCTGGCGCCGACGAGGCTCGCGTCGTAAGTCGCGGACACGCCGAGCGCGTCGGTGATCAGCCGCATGACGGCGTCGATCTCGCCGATGACGCGCGCTCCGACCTTGTCGATGCGGTCCGATGTCTTGATGTGCGAAAGGTAGGTTTCGTAGATCTGCTCGAGATCGGATTCAGAGAGCTTGCCGCTGCGCGCCAGCGTCTCGTTGATGACCTTGTTGAGCGGTGCGTTGTATCCGGTCGCGTAGACGTACCAGATTTCGTAGTTGCGCGGCACGGCGGTCTGGCGGAGCGAGCGGATCTGACCAAGCGCGACTTCGGCAAAGGCCAACGTACGTTCGTGTTCGTCCAGCAGCTTGACCACTGTTACGTCCTCAATGCACGCAATGCCGATCATGCCCGGCAGCAATGACTAAATTAATTGGCGCGAAGGTACGGGACGAGAATGAAGGCAAGGTAAACAGTGGAACTACGGGGATTTCACCGCGACTAATGTCATACGAGCTCGATTCCGGCGTGGTCGGGCCCGGCTTTCGCAAGCTTCCCTTGCTCGCCAGTGCGCCGCGAAAACTGCGCGCATTTGCTTCAAACGCGAGGGATCAGCGTGTGCGTCCGTCGCCTGCGGCGACCGGGAAAACCGCCGCTGGTGCGGCGGCATCGGAGCCGGCCTTAGGCGCGTGCGCGCACAGGCCGCAGCAGGAAGGCGGGCAGGTGCGAATGATCGGCGGGCTCATGGTCCACCTCGCGCTGCGGCCGCGATGGCTCGGCACGCCCGATCGACGGCACGTGCGACGGGGTGGCCCGGGGAGAGGTGCCGCGGCCGTGGCGCGGTTCGCGCTCCGGCTTGGCTGCACGCTCCTGGCGGGGCTCCTGGTCCTGACGCGGCTCGCGTTCACCCTGACGCGCTTCGCGTTCACCGTGACGCGGCTCGCGTTCACGTCGCGGCTTGCGGCCGCCACGGGCACCGTCGCGCGAACCTTCGCGGCCGCGCGCGCGGCGCGGCGCGGCGTCGTCGTCCGAGGCTTCGCTGTGAACGGTGAAGTCGCCCTCGGCGCGCGGGATCGCCTGGCCGATCAGCTTCTCGATCGCCGTCATCGACTTGCTGTCGAGCGAGGTGACGATCGAGATCGCGGTACCGGTGCGTCCGGCGCGGCCGGTGCGACCGATACGGTGGACGTAATCGTCGGGGTGGTGCGGCACGTCGAAATTGAAGACGTGGCTCACCGCGGGAATGTCGAGGCCACGGGCAGCGACGTCGGAGGCGACGAGCAACGGAATCTCGCCCTTGCGGAATTGATCCAGCGCCGCGGTGCGGGCGGACTGATCCATGTCGCCGTGGAGGGCGCCGACACTGAAGCCGTGCTTCTGGAGTGATTTGTGAAGGACGGCGACTTCGCGCTTGCGGTTGCAGAAGATAATTGCGTTGTTGAGATCCTTGGCGTCGCGCAGCAGGCGGCGGAGGATCTCGCGCTTGTCATGTGCCTCGCGACCGGCCGGGACCTGCAATTGCGTGACGGTGACGGCGGTGGTCGCGGGTTTGGAGACTTCGATCCGCGCAGGATTGTGCAGGAAGGCCTCGGTGATGCGGCTGATCTCCGGGGGCATCGTCGCGGTGAAGAACAGGGTCTGCCGCGTGAACGGGACGAGCTTGCAGATGCGTTCGATGTCGGGAATGAAGCCCATGTCGAGCATGCGGTCGGCTTCATCGATCACCAGCAGCTCGACGCCGGTGAGCAGCAATCCGCCGCGCTCGGTGTGGTCGAGCAGGCGGCCGGGCGTTGCGATCAGAACGTCGACGCCGCGCATCAGCTTGGAGTCCTGGTCGCCGAACGAGACGCCGCCGATCAGCAGCGCCACGTTCAATTTCTGACCGGCGCCGTATTTGTCGAACTGCTCCTTCACCTGCGCGGCAAGCTCGCGGGTCGGCTCGAGGATCAGGGTGCGCGGCATGCGTGCCCGCGCGCGGCCCTTCTCGAGGAGGGTGAGCATCGGGAGAACGAAGGCAGCGGTCTTGCCGGTGCCGGTCTGGGCAATGCCGAGGACGTCGCGCCGGGCGAGGACGTGCGGGATTGCCTGTTCCTGGATGGGAGTGGGGGTGGTGTAACCGGTGGCCGCAACTGCGGCGAGGACCTTATCGGACAGGCCTAGATTGGAAAAAGACATTGAGCCTCTGGTCGAAACCGCCGTTCGGCATCGCAGGTAAAAGGCTGTCGCGTTCGGCCCCGAAACGGCTCGCTTTTCTATAAAGCTCGGGGGCTCTGGCTAACGCTGACGGACGGCAAACCTGACGAATCGCGTTTCGATCCGAGGGCCGCGTTGCCCGCAACATAGGGGCGAAAGCGGTAAAGTCAATCTTGGAACCAGCCGATAGCCGAAAAAGCTTAACGTTTTCGCCAAAATAACCGCCGTTTCCGTCATTTGGCGGTCAAATGAATCACTGGCCCCTGTCTGATAGCAAAGCCTCCCAGCAGGCGCACGCGCTGTTTTTCACCCGGTACTCGCCGGGCGTCAGACCCTCGGGCTGGCGCGAATCCGGCTTACGGGATGGCGGCGCCTTAGCAACCCGCAAGACCGCGGTTGAGCCGGTCAGCCGGAATTGCCGCTTTCCGCGCTCAGGGCACTCGTGACCGGTAATCGCCTGGGGTCATCGATTCGGATGCATTGAACAGACGATAGAACGTCGCAAGGCTCTCGAAGCCGCAGGCGAAGGCGACCTCTGCGATCGTCTTTCTCGGCTGCTCGCGGAGCAGGCGGCGGCTTTGCGCGAGCCGGAGCGCGGTGACGGTCTCCGAGAAGGTCTGCTCCGTTTCCTCGAACAGGATGTGCAGGTGACGGACCGAGATGCCGAGCAGGCCGGCAATCAGGGTTGGCGTCAACGCCGCGTTCGAGAGATGCCGCTTGATCAGGCGGCGGGCGAGCGACAGATGGGCGCTTCGCAGGGCCTGCTGCGCGAGCCGACTCTTTGGCCGCATGATGCCGCGCTCGATCAGCGCGATGTGGGCGAGCGCCTGCACCATCGGGGCCGCGTCCGCCGGGGTGGCGTCATGGCCTTCGACGAGGTCGCGGAAGCAGGATTCCAGCAGTGGCCGCAGCGCGGCCTCATCCTGCATGGGCCTCGGGACCAGTTCGCCGAGCTCGGCACCCGGCGGGACGATGTTCGTCACCGGGATCTTGATGATGCGCAAATGGAAGCCATCATCGCGCAGCGGAACGGTGCGATAGGGCAGGTCCGAATAGCTGGTCGCGAACATGCCGTCGCGCACCGCGAATTCATCGAGCCGCGCGCCGCCGAACCAACCGCCACCGCCGAGCTGCTGGTAGATGCACAGGCTGTCGCTGCGCGCGTCCGCGATGTCGCCGGCGCGTCGCTCGACGCGGTAGGGCGAGGCACGCAGCTCGACCAGCCCGGCGTCGCCGAGCTGGCGCAGCGAGAACTCGCCGAAGAAGTCGCGGCGGCGCTCGGGTTCGAGTTCTGCGGTGACGCCGAACAACCCCTTGGCGCGGACCTCGCGCCAATAGTCGAAGCGATCCCGGGGATCGACTTGCTCAGTGGACCATGTGTACACGGAAAAGCCCCTGGAATGCCCTTGGGACGTGCGGAGAGCTCGCGCCGGATGGAAGCCGAAATCTATCACGCGGGCCGTAAAAAGAAACTTGACCTGGAACGGGCGGGACGCCTCATGGGGGCCAAGAGGGACGCCAAGGGGGCGGTCACGACGGCCATTCGGCGTCGGCCTTGAACCGGCCAAACGGCTGATCCGACTATTAGGAGGCGGTCGCACGAGCGGCGCACTTGTCGTGCAGGCGGGAATTGGGATGAAGAGCTGGCTTTCGAGACTTTCAGCGGCGCTGTTGGCGGTCGCCTTTGTCGCATCGGCGGCGCCCGCCCAGGCTGAAAAGCGCGTCGCGCTGGTGATCGGCAACAATGATTACAGGAACGTGCCCAAGCTGCAGAAGGCGGTCAACGACGCCCGCACCATGGGCGACACGCTGAAGCAGCTCGGTTTCAACGTCATGGTGGCCGAGAATTTGAACCGGCAGGCGTTCTCCGAGACGCTGCTCGCCTTCGACCGCGCCGTCGAACCCGGCGACACCGCGTTCTTCTTCTATGCCGGTCACGGCTTTGAGATCGCGGGCCAGAATTTCCTGCTGCCGACCGACGTGCCGGCCGCCACCGAAGGGCAGGAGGAACTGGTGCGCGACGCTTCGGTTCTCGCCGACCGCATCATCGAGCGGTTGCAGAACAAGAAGGCGCGGACCTCGATCCTGGTGTTCGACGCCTGCCGCAACAATCCGTTCGAGCGCGCCGGCACGCGCGCCGTTGCCGGCGGCGGTGGCCTCGCGCCGATGACGCAGTTGCCCGAAGGCGTGTTCTCGGTGTTTTCGGCGGGGCCGCGCCAGACCGCGCTCGACCGACTCTCGAACGACGACGCCAATCCCAATTCGGTGTTCACGCGAACCTTTGCCAGGGAGTTGCTGCAGCCCGGCGAGAACCTCGTGCAGGTCGCGCAGCGCACGCGCCGCCTGGTCAGCGAGATGGCCGAGACCGTGAAGCACAAGCAGATCCCGGTCTATTTCGACCAGATGGTCGACGACGTCTTCCTGAACGGGATCGCGAAGGGGCAGGCCGAGGCGGCCAAGCCGTCGGCTCCGCCGCAGCAGGTGGCCGCGCTGCCGCCGGTCTCGGTGCCGAAGCTGCCGAAGGACGATTCCATCAATGCGCCGATCGCGAGCTTCTCGCGGCACAATGGCGGCTGGACCGTCGTGTTCTCGATCGCTGATCCGACGCTCGGCATCTCCTGGCGGATCGGCGATAGCGGCGATTTCCGCGAAACCGGCTTCATGGACACGCTCGACCCGCGCACGCGCAAGCGGATGCCCAATCCATCGATCGAGCTGCCGGCCGATGCGCCGGCGGCCACGATCGAGCTTCGCTATGTCGATACGCAGGGCGAGATGCAGGGGCCGTTCCCGATCAAGTTCGATCCCGACGCTGCGCTGATCCGCGACCAGCGCAAGATCCTCGACATGACCGCGACGAGCTGGCTGTCGTTCCGCGAGTTCAACGGGTTGCTCGTCTACTACACGCACCTGATGTCGTACCGCTGCGCGATCCGCGAGGTGCGGATCGGCATCGACACCGCGGTACCGGACAAGGTGTTGAAGATGCCGGCCTGCAATTCGCGCGATCCGAGCGCAATCCCGTCCGACGCGCAGCCCTATCTGAAGCTCGCGCCGCAGACCAAGTCGGTTTCGGTGGAGCTGACCTACCGCGACGGCAGCGTGTCGGAAATCAAGACGTTCAGGCGATAGCACAGCATCCTTGTCATCCGGTCTGCGTTACAGTCGGCGAGGCAGCGATAAGGACGGCATCATGGATGCAGGCAATCCGGCAACGGCGAAGACGCGTCAGATGAAGGTGCGCTGCTGCGTCGTCGGCGGCGGGCCGGCCGGCATGATGCTCGGCTATCTGCTCGGGCGCGCCGGGATCGATGTCGTGGTGCTGGAGAAGCACGCCGATTTCCTCCGCGACTTCCGCGGCGACACGGTGCATCCGTCGACCCTGCAGGTGATGGACGAGCTCGGTCTGATCGACGGCTTCCTGAAGCTGCCGCACCAGGACATCCAGAAGCTCGAAGGGATGTTCGGCGGCACCTCGGTGCGGATCGCCGACCTCAGCCGCCTCAGCGTCAAATATCCTTTCATCGCGATGATGCCGCAGTGGGACTTCCTCAGCTTTCTGCGCGAGAGCGGCAAGCGTTTCCCCTCGCTGCAGGTTTTGATGAGCGCCGAGGCAACCGACCTGATCCGGCGCGGCGACGCTGTTGCAGGCGTCCGCGTGAAAACGCCTGATGGCCCCATCGAGATCGAGGCTGATCTCACGATCGGCTGCGACGGCCGCCATTCGATCGTGCGCGAGCATGCCGGCCTCGACGTCGAGGAGATCGGCGCGCCGATGGACGTGCTGTGGTTTCGCGTCGGGCGGCGTCGGGACGAGACCGAGAATCTGTTCGCCCGCGTCGACGACGGCAAGATGATGGTGACGTTCGATCGCGGCGACTATTGGCAATGCGCCTATGTGATCGCCAAGGGACAATACGAGGCCGTGAAGGCGAGGGGATTGCCGGCGCTGCTCGACGATGTGCTGCGGCTCGCGCCGATCCTCAAGGCCGGCATTGCCGACGTGAAGAGTTTTGACGACGTCAAGCTGCTTACGGTTGCGATCAACCGCCTGACGCGCTGGACCCGTCCCGGCCTGCTCTGTATCGGCGACGCCGCGCACGCGATGTCGCCGATCGGCGGCGTCGGCGTCAACCTCGCGGTGCAGGACGCGGTCGCGACCGCCAACATCCTGGCGGCCAAGCTCGCAGCTGGCTGTCCGCCGGAGGACGAGCTCGATGCCGTGCGGCGGCGCCGCGAATTCCCGGTCCGGGTGACGCAGCGCATGCAGGTGATCGCGCAGAACAACATCATCAGCGCTGCGCTGAAGGGCGGCGATCAACCGGTACCGTTCGCGTTGCGGTTGATTACCGCGATGCCGTGGCTGCAAGGGCTGACGGCGCGTCTTGTCGCGATCGGGGTGCGGCCGGAGCACGTCCATTCGCCGGCGGCGCACTGACGGGCATCGCGCGCATGGAAGGAATTTATCAAGGATAACAGCTCCTTAAGGGAGCCGCTAGAAGTTGCGTGATTGCAACAGACAGATATGATTCGAAACCGTCGTACACGGATTCTGCAGGGCCGGTTGCCGCGGTTTGCTTTTGGTAAGGGTCTCTCTGGGAAAGCTCGTCTCCATCAGACAATCTGGGGATGCCGCCATGTCTCATGCCAAATTCATTGCCGCGCTGATCGTGACCACGGCGCTCGGCGTCGGTGCTGCGTCGGCCGCCGACCTTGCAGCCCGTCCGTACACCAAGGCGCCGGCCTATGTGGAAACGCTCTACAGCTGGTCCGGCTTCTACATTGGCGGCCATGTCGGGGGCGCCTGGACCAACGAGCAGTGGGTCAACAGCGCGAACACGACGGCGTTCGGCGATCTCGCGCCCGGCCAGGGCTTTCGGCAGCGCGGCTCGGGCTTCATGGGTGGCGGTCAGATCGGCTACAATTGGCAGGCCAACAATTACGTGTTCGGCGTCGAGGGCACGATCTCCGGGCTCGACAATTCCGGCCGCGTCGCCAACACGGTGTTCGGCGTCGGCCGCGACGATCAATTCAGCTGGCGCTCGAACGTCATGGCAACGATCGTCGGTCGTGCCGGCTACGCGATCCAGAACAACCTGCTCTATTTCAAGGGCGGCTATGCCGGCGTGAACAACCGCCTGTCCGTCGTCGACAACCTTCCGCCGGCAACCGGCTCCGGCAGCCAGACCCATTGGGCCAGCGGCTGGACGGTCGGCGCCGGCTGGGAATACGGCATCACCCGCAACTGGACCATCGGCGTCGAATACAACTACGCCGCCTTCGAGCGTCAGACCTATCAGCTCGCCGGCACCGCGGCGGGGACCTACACGTTCGATGCCAAGCCGCGCGATATCCAGTGGGCGGTGGTGCGGATGAACTACAAGTTCGACGCGCCGGTCATCGCGCGCTACTGAACGACACTGAGGCGAACAGGATGCAGGAGCCCCGGCCAGCGCCGGGGCTCTTGTATTTCATGGATCCTGTGTTTTCAGGCCATCACCGAATAGCCGCCGTCGACGGGGATCGCGGTGCCGGTGACGAAGTCCGACGCCGGCGAGGCCAGGAACACGGCGATGCCCGCGAAGTCGTCGATGGCTCCCCAGCGGGCCGCCGGCGTGCGTGCGAGCACGCGCTCGTGCAGTCCGGCGACCTGCTGGCGCGCGCCCTTCGTCAGATCGGTGTCGATCCAGCCGGGAAGGATGGCGTTGACCTGGATGTTGTCGGGGGCCCAGGCGTTGGCGCAGGCGCGGGTGTACTGCACGATGCCGCCCTTGCTTGCGGCATAGGCCGCAGCGAAGCTCGCGCCGAAGATCGACATCATCGAGCCGATGTTGATGATCTTGCCGTGGCCCGAGGCCTTGAGCGCCGGATAGGCCGCCTTCGAGCACAGGAAGGCGCTGGTGAGGTTGGTGTCGATCACCTTGCTCCACTCGTCGAGCTCGAGCTCGTGCGGCGGCTTGCGGATGCTCATGCCGGCGTTGTTGACGAGGATGTCGATCCGGCCGAGCTCGCCGATGACCCGCTCGACCATGGCCGCGACGGCGGTCTTGTCGGTCACGTCGGTTGTCACCGCGATCGCCTTGACGCCGCGCTGGCCGAGATCCTCGACGGCAGCCTTCGATTTCGCCTCGTTGCGGCCGACCACGGCAACCGCCGCGCCGGCGTCCGCCAGGCCGCGCGCCATGCCAAGCCCGATGCCGCCATTGCCGCCGGTGACGATCGCGACCCGGCCGGAGAGATCAAACTGTCCGTTTCTCATTGTTGTTGTCCGCTGTGGTTTGAATCCGGTCGCGAGAGTGCCGGATCGCCGCAGCGCTGACCAGATCGGGCGCGGCCGGTCGGCCCTGCACCGCGAGGGGTGCGCGCGAGCTTGTTCTGGAAGACGTTCGGGCAACAAAAAAGCCCCGGGCAATGCCGGGGCTTTTCGTCTGCTATCTCAGCAGGATCAGTACTCAGCTCAGTATTTGGCAACAACCGGACCGGTCCAGTTGAAGCGGTAGACCAGCGAGGTGCTGATGGTCTGGACGAGCGGCTTGAAAGTGATGTCGCGGCCGTTCGAGATGTTGGTGACGTCGGCGAGTTCCGAGATGTTCTTGCTGTCGTAGTAGGCAGCACGGTACTCGGTCTTCATGAACCAGCCCGGCGCGGTGATGCCGAAGATGTTCAGGTTGTTCTCGACGCCGCCGCCGACGAACCAGCCGCTGCGATCGAAGCCGTTGGTGTGCAGGCCCGAGGGAAGAGCGGTCGCGGTGTTGAACAGCGTGGTGCCCTTCCAGTGCGAGCTGGAGTAACCGGCGTTGACGTAGGACAGAACGTTCGGAGCGACCAGATAACCGAGGCGCGCACCGGCAGCCCAGCTGTAGTCGTTCTTGATGTTGCCGGCGAGGAACGGACCCTGGTCCTGGATCGTGCCCTTCAGGCTGCCGAATTGACCGTCGGCGAACACGCCGATGACCCAGCTGTTGGCGGTCTGCCAGTCATAGCCGGCGCCAACGGTTCCGTACCAGCCGTCGCCGCCCTGGCGCTGGTTGAAGCCGAGGATCGGCGCGCCCGTGACGGTCGACTGGACACCGGTGTCAGCGTCCCAGACGCCGCCGCCGCCACCGCCGAAGATGTAGAAGCCGGTCCAGCTCGGAGCGACTGCGATCGGGGCAGGAGCCTTGGTGTAGGGGCGGGCGGCCAGATCGGCAGCCGACGCGGAACCCGTCATCGCAGCAACCGCGGTCAGAGCGAGCAAAACCTTCTTCATATCCAAATCCTCGACTTTAGCGTTCGATCGGGTCGCTGACGGGAGCGCGATCGCACCGATTCCCGAAACTCATGTCAGGACTATACGTGGTTCCGCCGGAAATGCTGTTGCGGGTGAGACACAACCGCCCGAAAACGAAACCGCGGGCACTCTCCGAAAACGCGAATGAAAACGGCCGCCCCGATCGAGGGGCGGCCGGAAAATCATTTCAAATCAGCTGGTTGGGGCCTAAACGTCGAGCAGATCGTCGCTCGCGAATTCGGCCTTATCGGAGATGAAGGCAAAGCGGGCTTCCGCCTTGCTGCCCATCAGCCGCTCGACCGAGTCGGCGGTGCCCTCACGATCGTCGGCAAGCAGCACCACGCGCAGCAGCGTGCGCTTGGCCGGATCCATCGTGGTTTCCTTCAGCTGCGCCGGCATCATCTCGCCGAGGCCTTTGAAGCGATTCACCTCGACCTTGGCGTTGGCATTGAATTCGCTCTTGAGCAACTCTTCCTTGTGGGCGTCGTCGCGGGCGTAGACCGACTTGGTGCCGTGCTTCAATTTGTAGAGCGGCGGCACCGCCAGATAGAGATGTCCCTCGTCGATCAGCCGCGGCATCTGCCGGTAGAAGAAGGTGATCAGGAGCGATGCGATGTGCGCGCCGTCGACGTCGGCATCGGTCATGATGATGATGCGCTGATAGCGCAGATCCTCTTCGCGGTAGTGCGCGAGCGTGCCGCTGCCGATCGCCTGCACGAGATCGGAGAGCTGCGCGTTGGCGGTCAGCTTGTCCTTGCCGGCAGAGGCGACGTTGAGGATCTTGCCGCGCAGCGGCAGCACGGCCTGCGTCTTGCGATCGCGTGCCTGCTTGGCGCTGCCGCCGGCCGAGTCGCCTTCGACGATGAAGAGTTCAGAGCCTTCGGTGCCGGCATCGGAGCAATCCGCGAGCTTGCCGGGAAGGCGCAGCTTCTTGCCGGCGGTCTTGCGCGCGGTTTCCTTTTCCTGGCGGCGGCGCAGCCGCTCCTCGGCGCGATCGATCACGAAGTCGAGCAGCCGGTTGGCCTGGTTCGGATTGCCTGACAGCCAGTGGTCGAACGGATCCTTCATCGCCTGTTCGACGATGCGCTGCGCTTCGGCGGTGGCGAGGCGATCCTTGGTTTGGCCCTGGAATTCAGGCTCGCGCACGAACACCGAGAGCATCACGGCCGCGCCCACCATTACGTCTTCCGAGGTGATCGAGGCCGCGCGCTTGCCCTGGCCGGCACGCTCGGCGTGGTCCTTCAAGCCGCGCAGCAATGCGCTGCGCAGGCCCGATTCATGCGTGCCGCCATCGGGTGTCGGCACCGTGTTGGTGTAGGACGACAGGAAGCCATCGGCGTCGGCAGTCCAGGCCACCGCCCATTCGCACGCGCCATGCGCGCCGCTGCGGCCGGACTTGCCGGAGAAGATATCCTGATGCACCAGCGTGTCGGCATGGATCGCCGCGGCCAAATAGTCCTTCAGGCCGCCAGGGAAGTGAAACTTGGCTTCCGCCGGGACGTCTTCGACACCCTTCAACAGCTCCTGATCGCAGCGCCAGCGGATTTCGACGCCGCCGAACAGATACGCCTTCGAGCGCGTCATCTTGAACAGACGCTGCGGCTTGAAGGCCGCCTTGGCGCCGAAAATATCCGTGTCCGGTTTGAAGCGGATGCGCGTGCCACGGCGGTTGTTGATCTTGCCGAGGTCTTCGAGCTTGCCCTTGGGATGGCCGCGCTCGAAGGTCATGCGGTGCAGCTGCCCGCTGCGCGCGACCTCGACCTCGAGCCGTGAGGAGAGGGCGTTGACCACGGAGACGCCGACACCGTGCAGACCGCCCGAGGTCTCGTAGACCTTGGAGTCGAACTTGCCGCCCGAATGCAGCGTGCACATGATGACTTCGAGAGCCGACTTCTTCGGGAATTTCGGATGCGGATCGACCGGAATGCCGCGGCCATTGTCGGTCACGGTCAGGAAGCCGTCGGTGGTCAACTCCACGTCGATGAAGGTGGCGTGACCGGCGAGGGCCTCGTCCATGCAGTTGTCGATCACCTCGGCGAACAGATGGTGCAGCGCCTTTTCGTCGGTGCCGCCGATATACATGCCGGGCCGCCGGCGGACCGGTTCCAGCCCTTCCAGCACCTCGATATCAGCCGCCGTGTAGCCGGCTTCGGCGCTTCCCGCGGGCCGGGAAGCAGCCTTCGCCGGGGCGCGTCCCTTCGGCTCCGGGGCTCCGAACAAATCGTCGGCAGATTTACTTTTGGCGTTTGATTTCAGTGGTTTGGACATGGTTCTTCAAGTGGTGCGCCGGTCTGGGCGCAGCGAATCGGTTGCTCTGACTATGCCACGGATGGGCTGCCAAATGGGGGCGGCCGCGCCGTGAAGGCCCGGCCGCCTGTGTAGATAGGAGCCTGCGATTACGCCCGCGAGGTGCGGAATACAACGACCGTGAACAGGGCCATGGCGGCAACCACCATCAGCGATCCCACGATCGGCGCCGCCTCGAACGCGGGACCCTTCAGCAACACCGCGGCCACACCGGCCGGAAACAGGATGCCGCCGGCGATATGCAGCCAGCCCTGGATCCTGGCGAGCAACATGGTTCCTGCCGCCGGCACCAGCCGGTAGTACAGGCCGAACAGGAACAGCAGCACGCCGCCGACGAGATTGAGATGGGCATGCGCCGGCCCCAACGTGAAGTCGTGCTGGATACCCATGGCGATGCCCGCGAGCATTCCGAACAACAAGACGAGAACGCCGACGCACATCATCAGTGACCCGATCATCCAGTGATTCCTTTTTCTTATGAGGGAGGTGCCAGCCAGCCCGGACCGCAGGGGCCTTACCGGAAATCACGTTTGATCCCCGCCTTTGTGACTTGATGTCACGCAATGGGCTGGCTTACCTGTTCTTAGGCTGTGTGCCGCTACAAAGGTTCATTCAGTTTTCAACGCCGCGGAGGGCACTCGACGAGATGGAAGACCTTGCGCGGGCCCTGGCCGAATTCGTCCGCCATCACCAGGCCTGGGCCGCTCCGATCGTCATGCTGCTGGCGTTCGCTGAATCGCTCGCCTTCATCTCGTTGCTGGTGCCCGCCTGGGGTGCGCTGGTTGCGATCGGCGCCCTGATCGGCGTCAGCGGGATCAGTTTCTGGCCGATCTGGATCGCGGGCGGCATCGGCGCCGCACTCGGCGACTGGGTCTCCTACTGGTTCGGCTATCGCTACAAGGAGCACGTCGCCCAGATGTGGCCGCTGTCGCGCTATCCGGAGATCCTGCCGCGCGGCGAGGCCTTCGTGAAATCCTGGGGCGTGCCCAGCATCTTCATCGGCCGCTTCTTCGGCCCGCTGCGCGCCTCGGTGCCGCTTGCGGCCGGCATTTTCGAGATGTCGTACTGGCAATTCCAGATCGCCAATTTCGTCTCCGCGCTGGTCTGGTCGGCGGCGCTGCTGTTGTTCGGCGACGTCATTGCCCATGCCATTGAGTGGGTATGGCGGGTAGTGTAGCAAGCGCCGGAATAAGGCCGTCGGGCAGGGGTTAGGCGGCAGGACAACTGCTCGCGCCGTTGTCATCGCATGGGCATCGAAACGTTGATAAGACCTCGCCCCACAAAGCGCGAATTCATCGGGCGCCGTCACCGTCTCACCGGGAGGACAACACATGGAATTGACACGACGTCACGCTCTCGCCGGTGCCGCCGGCCTCGCAGCCGCGCCATTGTTGCCGGTTGTTTCCGCCAGCGCCGCTGCGCCTGCCGCCGACAAGCAGGCGCCGAGCTTCTATCGCTACAAGGTCGGCGACATCCTCGTCACCGCGGTGTCCGACGGAAAAAATGTCTTCAAGCTGGAAGATTCCTTCATCCCGAATGCGAAGCGGGACGATGTCAACGCGGCGCTGGAGAAGGCGTTCATGCCGCGGGACATGGTGTCGATCTGGTTCGCGCCGCTGGTGCTCAACACCGGCGGCAAGCTGGTCGTGATCGATACCGGCAACGGTGCGCTGGCAAGGGTCAACAGCAAGGGTGCCAACGGCCTGTTCGCCGACAATTTCGCCGCGGCCGGCTTTGATCCGAAGAACGTCGACATGGTCGTGATCTCGCACTTCCATACCGACCATGTAAACGGGCTGCTGACAGCCGAGGGCACGCCGGCGTTCCCGAATGCCGAAGTGCTGGTGCCGGCGACCGAATGGAAGTTCTGGATGGACGACGGCGAGATGAGCCGGGCGCCGGCCGGCCGCATGCAGGGCCTGTTCAAGAACAATCGGAATATCTTCGAGGCCGGCCTGAAGAAGGAGGTCACGCCCTATGAGTGGGGCAAGGAGATCGCGCCGGGGCTGACCTCGGTCGAGACCGTCGGCCACACGCCGGGCCACACCTCCTACGTGCTGGCTTCGGGCCCGGACAAGGTCTTCATCCAGTCCGACGTCACCAACAATCCCAACCTGTTCGCGGCCAACCCCGGTTGGCATGCGTTCTTCGACCAGGACGGCGACGTGGCGGAGAAGACCCGCCGCCGCATCTACGACATGGTGGTTGCGGAGCGGCTTCAGGTGCAGGGTTATCACTATCCGTTCCCGGGCCTCGGCAATGTGGTCAAGGACGGCAACGGCTACCGCGTCGTGCCGGCGCCGTGGAATCCGGCGATCTGAACGGTTTTCCTTGACGCAAAATGGGCGCGGCCTTATAGCCGCGCCCATGATCAACGCCGCGACCATCATCATCGCCCGCCGCCGCCGCATTCTCGCGGTATGGGCGGTCGCTCGCGTTTAAGACCATCGCCTCTGCCGCCGGATCTTCTCCCGCGGCGCTCTCCTGAAAAAAGACACGCGGTTCGATCTGGCGGCTCCTTCGTCACGCAGGAGTTTCGACCATGTATACGCCACCGCCCTTCAAGCCTGACCGCGCCGCGAGCCTCGGCTTTGCGGAAGCGCGCGGTTTCGGTATCGCCTGCGCGTGGGACGGCGGCAAGCCGATCGCCTCCGCGCTGCCGTTCTATTTGAGCTACGCCGCCGACGGCACGCCGCGGGCGCTGTTTCATGTTGCCCGTCACAATCCACTGGTAAAGCTGGCGCACGGGGGCCCTTGGCTGCTGGCCGTCACCGGCGCGGATGCCTATGTGTCGCCGGACTGGTATGTGTCGCCCGATCAGGTGCCGACCTGGCTCTATCAGGCCGTTCATCTGACGGGGCCGGTGCGGATCCTGTCGGATGAGGAACTTGCGGCTCAGATCGACGCGCTGAGCGCCAAGTTCGAGGACCGGCTGCTGCCGAAAAAGCCGTGGGTGTCGGGCAAGATGACCGCCGCGCGGCTGGAAGCAATGAAGAAGGCCATCGTGGGCCTCGAGATGATGGTGGAAGAGGTGGAGGGCAGTTTCAAGCTGAACCAGCACAAGTCTGAAACCGATTTCGCGGCGGTCGGCAACACGCTCGCATTACAGGCCGAAGCCGGTGCCCGGGACATCGCGGCTTTGATGCGCGAGGTGCGCCCGCAGGCTTTCGCGATGATACAGGCCGAGATGACGACGCTTCCGAGGAGCGAGCAATGACGAAGAAGAAAATCGGAATTTTGGGCGCGTCCGGCTACACCGGCGCCGACGCGGTGCGCCTGTTGGCGCGGCACCCGAATGCCGAAATCACCGCGCTTACCGCCAACACCCATGCCGGCAAGGCGATGAGCGAGGTGTTCCCTCACTTCTTCATGCTCGACCTGCCAAAACTCGTGGAATGGGAAAAAGTCGACTGGACGTCGCTCGATGCCGCGTTCTGCGGACTGCCGCATGGGACGACGCAAGAGATCATCGCCGCGGTGCTGAAAGCCAATCCCAGAATCAAGATCCTCGATATGTCCGCGGATTTCCGGCTGCGCAACAAAGACAGCTACGCGCAATGGTACGGCCATGAGCACCGGGCGCTCGAATTGCAGGACGAGGCCGTCTATGGGCTGACCGAACTCTACCGGGAGAAAGTCACGGCCGCGCGGCTGGTGGCCTGTCCCGGCTGCTATCCGACGGCGGTGCTGCTGGCGCTTGTTCCGCTGGCGAAGGCAAAGCTGATTGACGTCGACGAGATCATCATCGACGCAAAGTCGGGCGTCACCGGCGCCGGACGCGGACTGAAGCAGAACACGCTGTTCAGCGAGGCCGGCGAAGGCTTGTCGCCCTATTCGATCGGAAGCCATCGACACTCGGCGGAGATCGAGCAGGAGATCGGCGCAGCCGCTGGCTCGGCTGTGACAGTGAACTTCACCCCGCATCTCATTCCGATGGCGCGGGGTGAGTTCTGCACATCTTATGTCAAGCTCAACGGGGCTAGGCCCGACGATTTGCGCGCCGAGCTGGAAAAGGCCTACGCCAACGAGCCGTTCGTATATGTGACGAAGAAGGGCGTGCTACCACAGACGCAGAACGTGCGCGGTTCGAATTACGTTCAGATCGGCGTGGTCGCCGACCGGATCAAGAACCGCGCCATCGTGCTCTCGACGCTCGATAATCTTGTGAAGGGGTCGGCCGGACAGGCGATCCAGAATATGAACCTGATGTTCGGCTTGCCCGAAACCACCGGGCTGGAGCAGATCGCGCTGTTTCCGTGAGCGGGGGTTGTTGTCGTGGACGAGGATGCGCTCAATCCAGGGATAACAGCTCCGGACTGGCAGCGCAGGTGCGGCCAGACGTGTTAGCAAACGAAACGAACGGGCTCGAAAGGAGCATGTCATGACCGTCACCGATACCAACCAGCCGAAAACCAAGAGCGGTGCGACCAAGGCAACCGTGTTCGTCGACGGGGCGTCCGGCACCACCGGCCTCGGTATCCAGGAGCGGCTGCACGCGATCGGCGACGTCGCGGTGAAGCACATCGCCGACGACAAGCGGAAGGATGCAGGCGCCAAGCGGGCGCTGATGGAGGAGGTGGATCTCGTGATCCTCTGCCTGCCTGACGAGGCCGCCAAGGAGACGGTCGCGCTGATCGACACGATGGGCAATTCGGCGCCGAAGGTGCTCGACGCGTCGACCGCCTATCGCGTCGCGCCCGACTGGGCCTACGGTTTCGCCGAGCTCGCGCCCGACCAGGCCGACAAGATTCGCACCGCGCAGAAGGTCTCCAATCCGGGCTGCTATCCGACCGGCGCGATCGCGCTGCTGCGGCCGATCGTGGATGCCGGCCTGCTGCCCGCGGATTATCCCGTCACGGTGAATGCGGTGAGCGGCTATTCGGGCGGCGGCAAGTCGATGATCGCAAGCTTCGAGGACGGCTCGGCGCCCTCCTTCGAGCTCTATGGCCTCGGCTTCGAGCACAAGCACGTGCCGGAGATGCAGCTTTACTCGCATCTGACGCGGCGGCCGATCTTCATCCCGTCGGTCGGCAACTACCGGCAAGGCATGCTGGTCTCGGTGCCGCTGCAGCTCGACACGTTGCCGGGCAAGCCGACCGGCGCAGACCTGCAGGCTGTTCTGGCGACGTGGTATGCCGGCAGCAAACACGTTTCGGCGATGCCGCTGCAAAACGAAGCGGCCAAGGGCGGGCGGATCGAGCCGGAGGCACTCAACGAGACCAACCAGCTCGAGCTTTACGTGTTCGCCAGCGACAAGCATCGCCAGGCCGTGCTGGTCGCCCGGCTCGACAATCTGGGCAAGGGCGCCTCGGGTGCCGCGGTGCAGAACATGCGGCTGATGCTCGGACTGGCCGACACCTGACGGCGAGGTGCGCGTCGTGGATGACGCCACGCTGCAATTCTACCGGCGCAATGCCGAAGCCTATGCCGGGTGGGCGAAAGCACCGTCCACCCGGCTGATCGGCTTTCTCGAGCTGCTGCCGCCGGGCGGCGCGATCCTCGAACTCGGCTGCGGCGCCGGCAATCATGCCGCGGTCATGCTTGCCGAGGGCTTCGTGCTGCGCGCGACCGACGGGTCCCCCGAGATGGCTGACGTCGCGGCGCGGCGCATCAACCATCCCGTCGAGGCGATGCTGTTCGATGAACTCGAGGACCTGGAGGCCTATGACGGCGTCTGGGCCAGCGCCTGCCTGCTGCATGTGCCGCGCGACGAATTGGCCGGCATTCTCAGTCGCGTCCATCGGGCGCTGAAACCCGGCGGCATCTTCTACGCGAGCTACAAGATCGGCCATGGCGATGGCCGCGACAGCATCGGCCGCTACTACAATTATCCCGCGGCCGACTGGCTGGCGGCGACCTACGTCGCGTCAGGGGCGTGGGTCCAGGTCTCGTCCGACACCAGCGAGATCAAGAGTTTCGACGAGGCGCCTGCGACGATGCTGCACGTCGTCGTGCGCAAGGGCGAGGAATAGCGCCGGCGCAGTCGTCACCGCGGCCGGCGCGAGAATGTGTTGCTCAGACGATCTTGAAGATCGCGAGCGCCAGCACCGCCTGGGCGAGGAAGCCCACCGTGAAGGCCACGGTGCGGAACACCGGCAGCCCAAGCGTGTAGACGATCAGATGCGCGACGCGGGCCCAGAAATACACGGCGCAGGCCAGCACGGTCCATTTGGTGGAATAGTCGGCCGCGTTGAGGATCAAGACCAACGGCGCGAAAATCACGAGATTTTCGACCGCGTTGTCATGGGCGAACATCAGCCGGTTGGCCCATTCCGCGTGTGGCTTGTCGTTGCGCGAGGGATTGCCCATGGCGCCGGAGAGGCCGCGCACCTGGCAGCGGTTGATGATGTAGGGAATCCACAGCAGCCCGGTCAGGATCACCGTCAGCGACAGCCAGAACAGTTCGCGCGTCATCGTCTCCCCCTCACGTGAATTCGATTCCCGACCGTCGGGACCATCTGTTTATAGCTGAGCGGAAGACTTGGCGCCACGCGAAGACTTTGCGCTACGCGAAGACTTGGCGCTACGCGAAGACTTGGCGCTACGCGCGGACGCGGACATAGCTGCCCGGAGCGTCCTCGAGCACGGGCACCCCGTTCGAGCCCACAATGCGCGCCGGCACCGTCTCCGGATCATGGCTTTCCAGCCAGCCGCGCCAGTCGGGCCACCACGATCCCTTGTGCTCCTCGGCGCCTTTCAGCCAGTCGGCGAGCTTCATGTCCCTGATGTTGTCGTTGGTCCAGTACTGGTACTTCTTCGAGGCGGGCGGATTGACCACGCCGGCGATATGGCCGGAGCCGGCCAGCACATATCTCACCGGGCCGCCGAAGAACTGCGAACCGTAGAGCACCGATTCCGCCGGCGCGATGTGATCCTCGCGTGCCGCGAGGTTGTAGACCGGCACCTTCACCTTCGACAGATCGAGCAGCGTGTTGTCGAGTACCATCGTGCCGGTCGACAGCCGGTTCTCCAGATAGCAGTTGCGCAGATAGTAGGAGTGGTTCGACGAGGGCATCCGCGTCGCGTCCGAATTCCAGTGCAGCAGGTCGAACGAGGAGGGCGGCTGGCCCTTCAGATAATTGTTCACGACATACGACCAGATCAGGTCGTTCGAGCGCAGCATGTTGAAGGCCATCGCCATCTTGCTGCCCTCGAGCACGCCGGATTCCTGCATGTCGCGTTCCAGCGCCGAGATCTGGTCCTCGTCGACGAATACCAGAAGGTCGCCGGCGTGGGTGAAGTCGACCTGCGCGGCAAAGAACGTCGCCGACGTCACGCGCTGGCGGCGCTTCTCGGCGAGATAGGCGAGCGTCGAGGCGAGCATGGTGCCGCCGACGCAATAGCCGGCGGCGTGCACCTTCATCTCGCCGGTGACCTTCTCGATCACGTCCATCGCCGCGAGCGGGCCCTCGGTCATGTAGTCGGCCCAGGTCTTCTTGCCGAGCTCCTTGTCCGGATTGACCCAGGAGATCACGAACACCGTGATGCCCTGGTCGACGCACCATTTGACGTAGGATTTCTCGGGGCGCAGATCGAGGATGTAGAACTTGTTGATCCATGGCGGCACGATCAGGAGCGGCGTGCGCAGCACGTTCTCCGTCGCCGGCGAATACTGGATCAGCTGCATCAGCTCGTTCTGATAGATCACCTTGCCCGGCGTCGTCGCCATGTTGACGCCGACCTCGAGGTTGCTCGAATCGGACTGGCGGATCCGCAGCGTGCCGTGGCCGGCCTCGATATCCTCGGCCAGCATCTTCATGCCGCGGACCAGATTGTCGCCATTGGTCTCGACGGTGGCGCGCAGCACTTCCGGATTGGTCAGCACGAAATTCGACGGCGCCAGCGCGTTGGTGATCTGCTGGACGTAGAATTCGGCCTTCTTGCGGGTATGCGGATCGATTCCGTCGGCGTCGTGGACCAGCTGCTGCGCCCATTTCGCGGTCAGCAGATAAAGCTGGAGGATGAAGTCGAAGAACTGATTCGATTTCCACTCCGGGTCCTGGAAGCGCTTGTCGCGCGGGGCCGGCGCGATCGCCGGCTTGGCATCGGCTTCGCCGGCCATGCGGCGCACGGCCGATCCCCAGAGATCGAGGTAATCCTTGCCGAGCTGCATCTGCAGCGACGAGGCGCGTTCCTTGTCGGCCAGCCAGTATTCGGCGATCACGCTGAAGGTCTTGATGACCTCACCGAGCTCGTTCGGCGGCTTGTCGCGGACTTCCCCGGTCTGGCGCGGCTTGAGATAGGCGGCCAGCGCCTGGCCGCTGCTCTCCATCGCCCGCGCGATGTTCATGGCGAAGGCTTCGGCGTTGAATTTCGGGGCGGCTTGGGTGTCGGTACTGACGTTGCTCATCTGAGGGACAATATCGCTTCGTTTGGAGGGCGTCATCGCGCGGTGCGGCAAGGAAAATCAGTCAAAAGCCGATGTTTCGCTCTGTTGCGGTGCGATAAAAAAATCTTTGTTCCGTCATATTGAAGCCTCAGGGGTCGCATTTGGTGTTCACGCTTTAAGCGTTTCGGGCGACAATGGTTTGAAACGGCTAAAGCCAGGATTAATGCAGCAGGGACGCTGCAAGGCTCGTACCAGTGCGACCCGTGTCGGCAATGTGCGACGTGCGCGCTAGCTTGTTGGGGACAATTCGGCGCATGCCGATCGATCGAATGAACAGGGGGCTCGCGGCCGCAGCGCTGCTCGCGTCGATGCTGGCGCTGAGCGGTTGCTCGAGCACGATCGCCGATATGGCCATGCCGGCCGATGCGCCGGCGCGGCAAAAGGATGCCAACGGCTACCTCCCGGTGCACGACATTCCGCCCGACCGCGCCGATCCGACGATCAAGCCGGCGGATCAGGCCAAGATCGAGCAGGAGCTGGTTGCCGCGCGTGATCGCCAGGCCCAGGCTCAGGCCGCGACGGCAGCCCAAAGCGGAAAGTGAGCGCGCGAGATTGGCCGATCAGCGCTGGCGCCGTCCGGCGGCCGTGCTAAAAGAAACCCAATTCAACCGCAGATCCGGCCGCTGTCCCCAGACCGTGCGCCTGAATTCGCTCTAAATCATTGATTCAGTGCGATTTCTGTAAGAGGCCGAGCCGGCTTCCGCAAGTCAACCAAGGGGGACGATTCTGGCATTGCGGTTGTCGGAGCAAGAGGCCCATGGAAGATTTTTACCGCATTCGCCGTCTGCCGCCTTACGTCTTTGAAAAGGTCAACCAGGCCAAGGCGGCCGCGCGCAATGCCGGGGCCGACATCATCGACATGGGCATGGGGAACCCGGATCTGCCGACCCCGCCCCACGTCATCGAGAAGCTCAAGGAGACGCTGGGCAAGCCGCGGACCGACCGCTACTCGGCCTCCCGTGGCATCAACGGCCTGCGCAAGGCCCAGGCCGCCTATTATGGGCGCCGCTTCGGCGTCAAGCTGAACCCCGATACCCAGGTGGTCGCGACGCTCGGCTCGAAGGAGGGGTTTGCCAACGTTGCGCAGGCGATCACCGCGCCCGGCGATGTCGTGCTGTGCCCGAATCCGAGCTACCCGATCCATGCGTTCGGCTTCCTGATGGCGGGCGGCGTGATCCGTTCGGTGCCGTCGGAGCCGACGCCGCAGTTCTTCGAGGCGGTCGAGCGGGCGATCCAGCATTCGATTCCGAAGCCGATCGCGCTGATCGTCTGTTATCCGTCGAACCCGACCGCCTATGTCGCGGACCTCGACTTCTACAAGGATCTGGTCGCGTTCGCGAAGAAGCACGACATCTTCATCCTGTCCGATCTGGCCTATGCCGAAGTCTATTTCGACGAGAACAAGCCGCCGCCGTCGGTGCTGCAGGTGCCCGGTGCGCTCGACGTCACCGTCGAATTCACCTCGATGTCGAAGACGTTCTCGATGGCCGGCTGGCGCATGGGCTTTGCGGTCGGCAATGAGCGCATCATCGCGGCACTGGCGCGGGTCAAATCCTATCTCGATTATGGCGCCTTCACGCCGGTCCAGGTGGCGGCGACCGCCGCGCTGAACGGTCCCGACGACTGCATCCGCGAGATGCGCGACACTTACCGCAAGCGCCGCGACGCGCTGGTTGAGTCGTTTGGCCGCGCCGGCTGGGACATTCCGCCGCCGCAGGCCTCGATGTTCGCCTGGGCGCCGCTGCCCAAGGCGTTCGAGGCGGTCGGCAGCATGCAGTTCGCGACCCTGATGGTGGAGAAATCCGGCGTCGTGGTGTCGCCCGGCGTTGCGTTCGGCGAGCATGGCGAAGGCTATGTCCGCATCGCGATGGTGGAGAACGAGCAGCGCATCCGGCAGGCCGCGCGCGGCGTACGCCGCTTCCTTGAAAGCGGCATCGAAACGTTGCACAACGTCGTTCCTCTCGCCAACCGGCGCTAATCCTTCCAGGTTGCTTAATCTCCAGGTCCCTTAAATCCATGGTCGCACCCCTGAACGTGGGCATAGCGGGGCTCGGCACCGTCGGTGCCGATGTCGTCCGCCTCATCGAAACGCAAGGACGGGCGCTGGCCGAGCGCAGCGGCCGCGGCATCCGCGTCGTCGCCGTCACCGCGCGCTCGAAAGCCAAGAAGCGGGGCCTCGACCTGCGCGGCATCGCCTGGGCGAAGAGCCCGCAGGCGCTGGCCGAGGATCCCAATATCGACTGCTTCGTCGAGTTGATGGGCGGCGCCGGCGATCCCGCGCTCTCCGCGATCGAGACCGCGCTGAAGGCCGGCAAGTCGGTCGTGACCGCCAACAAGGCGCTGATCGCCAAGCACGGGTTGCGGCTTGCCGCCGCCGCCGAAAAGCACGGCGGTGCGCTGAATTTCGAGGCCGCGGTCGGCGCGGCGATCCCGGTCATCAAGACGCTGCGCGAGGGCCTCGCCGGCACCAGCGTCAACCGCGTCTACGGCATCCTCAACGGCACCTGCAACTACATCCTGACCCGGATGGAGCAGGAGGGCCTATCGTTCGAGGAATGCCTGAAGGACGCCCAGCGTCTCGGCTATGCCGAAGCCAACCCGTCATTCGACGTCGATGGTCACGACACCGCGCAGAAGCTTGCGATCCTGGCCAGCCTCGCCTTCGGAACCAAGGTCGCGGAAAGCGCGGTCTATGTCGAAGGCATCTCCTCGATCACGCCGGAAGACCTCAAGGCCGCCGCGGAACTCGGCTACCGCGTCAAGCTGCTCGGCGTTGCCGTGCGCACGGCAAAGGGCATTGAGCAGCGCGTGCATCCGACCATGGTGCCGAAATCATCCTCGATCGCGCAGGTGATGGGCGTCACCAATGCTGTCGCAATCGACGGCGAGGGGATTCCGCCGATCACGCTGGTCGGGCCCGGCGCCGGCGGCGGCGCGACCGCCTCGGCCGTGGTCGCCGACATCGCCGACGTCGCCCGCGGCATTCGTGCCAAGCCGTTCGGGCGTCCGGTGGAGCGGTTGCGCGACACCACCAAGGCGCCGATGGAACGTCACGAGGGTGGCTACTATATCCGCCTGATGGCGCGCGATCTTGCAGGCACTGCCGCAACAATCGCCACCCGGCTCGCGGAACAGAAGATATCTCTGGAGTCCATCGTGCAACGGCATCCGGATGGCGTCGATGTGAACGGTGCGGCCAAAAAACCTTCACCGGTCCCGGTCATTCTGATTACCTACGCGACCAGCGAGGATGCGGTGCATCGTGCGCTCGCCGCAGTGCAGCGCGATAAGGTCATCAGCGGCCGGCCGCAGGTGATCCGGATCGAGAAAAACTAGCGCATGGCCTGAACGGGTCGGGCGTGAGACGATTGATGCGGGCAGGCTGGCCTGTCCCCGAGGCTTTAAGGAGTACGCCGATGTCGACCCATATTTCCGTTCCGCCGCAGATGCTGCTCGAGCGCATCCTGACGCTCGAAATCGTGCGCGTGACGGAGCGCGCGGCGGTGTCGGCCGCGCGGCTGCGCGGCCACGGCCAGGAGAAGGCCGCCGACAAGGCCGCGGTCGACGCGATGCGGCGCGAGCTCAACAAGCTGCCGATAGAGGGCACCATCGTGATCGGCGAGGGCGAGCGCGACGAGGCGCCGATGCTGTTCATCGGCGAGAAGGTCGGGCTCAACGCCGGCCCGAAAGTCGATATCGCCGTCGACCCGCTCGAAGGCACCACGCTGTGCGCCAAGAACATGCCGGGCTCGATCGCCACCATGGCGATGGCCGACGGCGGCACGCTGCTGCACGCACCCGACGTCTACATGCAGAAGATCGCGATCGGCCCGGGCTACGCCAAGAACGTGATCGAGCTCGACGCACCGCCCGCCGACAACGTCCGCCGGCTCGCCAAGGCCAAGGGCGTCGACCCCAGCGCGATCAACGTGCTGGTGCTCGACCGTCCGCGCCATGCCGACATCATCAACGGCGTGCGCTCGACCGGCGCTGCCGTGCAGCTGATCACCGATGGTGACGTCGCCGGCGTCATCCACTGCGCCAAGCCCGATGAGACCGGCGTCGACATGTATATCGGCACCGGCGGCGCGCCCGAGGGCGTGCTGGCAGCGGTCGCGCTGCGCTGCATCGGCGGCCAGATGCAGTGCCGCCTGATCCTCGACACCGAGGAGAAGCGCGCGCGCGCGCACAAGATGGGCGTCACCGATCCGAAGATGATCTACGGCATCGAGGATCTGGCGAGGGGCGACTGCCTGTTCGCCGCCACCGGCGTCACCACCGGCTCGCTGCTCTCAGGCGTGAAGTTCAAGAAGGACGTGATCGAGACCGAGACGGTGGTGATGCGCTCGGTCACCGGCACCGTGCGCTACATCAAGGCCGAGCACCGGCAGCTGGAGAAGTTCCACCTGGATTGATGACTGCTGTCGTTCCGGGGCGATGCGCAGCATCGAACCACAGATGCGCAGTTGCGCGTCGGGGAAGCTCGAGATTCCGGGTTCGCGCTCACACGCGCCCCCGGAATGACGCAACAAGAACAACAAGGGGAGACGAGCATGTCCGATCTGTCCGGCGTCAAGGCACTGGTGTTCGACGTGTTCGGAACCGTGGTCGACTGGCGCAGCAGCCTGATCAACGACTTCACCAAATGGGGCGAGGCGCGCGGCATCAAGGCTGACTGGACGGCGCTGGTTGACGGCTGGCGCGCGGTCTATGCGGCCTCGATGGACGAGGTGCGCAAGAACCCGCAGAACGGCTACGTCATCCTCGATGTGCTGCACCGCCGCTCGCTGGAGAAGCTGGTCGCACAGTTCGACATCAAGGGCCTCACCGAGGCCGACCTGCACCACCTGACGCTGGGCTGGCATCGCCTGCACGGGTGGCCCGACAGCGTCGCCGGCCTGACCCGGCTGAAGACCAAATACATCATCTCGCCGCTGTCGAACGGCAACGTCGCGCTGCTGACCAACATGGCGAAGTTCGCAGGCTTGCCCTGGGACCTCGTGATGTCGGCCGAGCTGTTCGAGCACTACAAGCCCGATCCGGAAACCTATCTCGGCGCGGCAAAGCTGCTCTGCCTGCCGCCGGAGCAGGTGATGATGGTCGCAGCCCACAATTACGATCTCAAGCATGCGCAAAAGCACGGCCTGAAGACGGCGTTCGTCGCGCGGCCGACCGAATACGGTCCCCTGCAGAAAGTCGATTTCGAGGCCACCGGCGCGTGGGACATCGTGGCCAAGGATTTCGGGGAAATCGCCACCCGGATGGGCTGCTAGAACTGGTCTGCTATTCATTGAAGCGCTACGATTCCTGCCCGAAGCGTCGGTTCTGATTGGATGAGAGCCGACGCCCGAGATTTGTTTTGACGTGTTGCCGTCACGCGAACCGCTGCCCACTTCGCTCGAAAACGCTCTGGCTCCAGAAGGGATCATGACGCTGCACGCATCCGCACTGCCCGTCGAGGCGCCACAGGCGTTCCTCGGCGTGGCGCGGTCGCTGACCGGAAAACTCTGGCACGACCGGCTGGACGCGCGCGGGGCGGCGCGGGCGCTCGCGATCGTGCAGCGGCACAATCTGCCGGAAATGCTGGCGCGTGTGCTGGCCGGCCGCGGCGTCGCGATCGACGAGGTTGCCGACTTCCTCGACCCGACCATCCGCAAGCTGATGCCGGACCCGCACACCGTCACCGAGATGGAGCATGCGGCCAAGCGGATCGCGGATGCCGCTGATCGCGGCGAGAAGGTCGCGATCTTCGGCGATTACGACGTCGACGGCGCGACCTCGGCGGCGCTGCTGACCTGGCATCTGCGCCATTGCGGGCTGGATCCGCTGATCCACATTCCCGACCGCATCTTCGAAGGTTACGGTCCGAACGTCGACGCCGTCCGCGCCCTGGCGGCCAAGGGCGCGACGCTGCTCGTCACGGTCGATTGCGGCACCACCAGCATCGAGCCGCTGGCGGAAGCCAGGAAGCTCGGCATGTCGGTCGTGGTGATCGATCATCACCAGACCGGCGACGAGTTGCCCGAGGTCGACGCGCTGGTGAATCCGAACCGGCCCGACGATCTCTCGGGCCTCGGCCACCTCGCGGCCGTCGGCCTGGTGTTCGTCACATTGGTCGCCGTGAACCGCGAGCTGCGCCAGCGCGGCTTCTGGACCCGCGAGATGCCGGAGCCCGACCTGCTCGGCGTGCTGCATCATGTCGCGCTCGGCACCGTTGCCGACGTCGCGCCGCTGATCGGGCTGAACCGGGCCTTTGTCGCCAAGGGCCTGATCGCGATGCGCCGCCGCGACCATGTCGGCCACACCGCGCTGATGGATGTGGCGCGGCTCAATGGCCCGCCGGAGGCCTGGCATCTCGGCTTCATGCTGGGCCCGCGCATCAATGCCGGCGGCCGCATCGGGCGCGCCGATCTCGGCGTGCGGCTGCTGCTCGAAGGCGATGTCTCGGAGGCCGCGCGGATCGCGGCCGAGCTCGATCGCCTCAATGCCGAACGGCGGGTGATCGAGCAGGCGGCAGAGGCGCAGGCCGAAGCCGAAGCGCTGGCCTCGCTCGGGCTCGAGGACAAGGGCGCGGTGATCGTCACCGCGGCGGAAGGCTGGCATCCTGGCGTGGTCGGGCTGGTCGCAGCGCGTCTGAAGGAGAAGTTTGCGCGGCCGGCCTTTGCGATCGCGCTCGAGCCGGGCGGCATCGGCACCGGATCGGGTCGCTCGATCGGCGGCGTGGATATCGGCAAGGCGGTGCGGCAGGCGGTGCATGACGGCCTGTTGATGAAAGGCGGCGGGCACGCGATGGCGGCCGGCGTCACGCTGCGCAAGGAGAAGCTCGCCGAATTCCGCGCCTACATGGAGAGTGCGCTGGCGGCCGACGTCGCCAACTCGCGTCACGAGAACGAGCTGTTCATCGATGGCGCCGTGACCGGGCGCGCTGTGACGCCGGAATTCGCCGCGACGCTCAATCGCGCAGGTCCGTTCGGCAGTGCCAATCCCGAGCCGGTGATCGCGCTGCCGTCGCATCAGCTGGTCTATGCCGACGAGGTCGGGCAGGCGCATTTGCGGCTGCGCTTCAAGTCCGGCGACGGTTCCATCGTCAATGGTATCGCATTCCGCTCGGTCGGACAGAAGCTCGGCAGCGCCTTGACGCAAAATCGCGGCCAGCAAATGCACGTGGCGGGCTCTCTTGCAGTCGACCGTTGGCAAGGCACCGAACGTGTGCAATTCCGTGTGCTCGACGTCGCGGTACCGGATCAGGGCCCGGCGGTGATCAAATAAGAAACGTTGGGAGTGGACATGGCAGGACAGGTTGAAGGCAAGGTCGCGCTGGTGACCGGCGGCGCGTCGGGCATCGGCGAGGCGATCGTCGAATTGTTCGCGCAGGAAGGCGCGACGGTTGTTGCGACCGACATCGACGAGTTGAGGGGACCCGAGCTCGCCGCGCGGCTCACCAAGGCCGGACGCAAGGTGATCTTCCTGCCGCAGGATGTCACCAGCGAGGAGCGCTGGATCGAGGTCGTCGCCGATATCGGCAAGCGCTATGGCCGCCTCGATATCATGGTCTCCAACGCCGGCATCGGCATCGGCGCGCCTTCGATTGTCGAGATGTCGCTCGCGGACTGGCGCCGGCAGACCGCCATCAATCTCGATGGCGTGTTCCTGTCGGTGAAGCATTCGCTGCCGCTGATGCGCAAGCATGGCGGCGGCTCGATCATCATGATGTCATCGCTGGCCGGCCTGCGCGGTGCGGGGACGCTTTCCGGCTACAGCGCGACCAAGGGCGCGGTGCGGCTGTTCGCCAAGTCGATCGCGATGGAATGCGCGCAGGTGAACGACGGCATCCGCGTCAACTCCGTGCATCCCGGCATCATCGACACGCCGATCTGGGGCAAGATTCCGACCGGCGCGACGGGCGCGGGCCAGAACGCGCCGATCGATCCGGAGGAGCGCGCACGGTTCGCCACGCCGCTCGGCCGCGCCGGCCAGGCGATCGAGATCGCGCAAGGCGTGCTCTATCTCGCCTCCGATGCGTCGCGCTACGTGACCGGCAGCGAACTCGTGATCGACGGCGGCATGAACGCCGGCGGCGTGGTGCGGCAGCAATAGCCACGATCGTCATTGCGGACCTACGGGTCGGGCAGGCCGCCTTTACGTCATGGCGACCAGAGCGAAGCAATCGATGATTCCACGTGTGTGGATGCATGGGTTGCTTCGTCGCTCTCGCTCCTCGCAATGACGGGCGGTCAGTCTCGAATCACATTTCAAACAGCGGCGTGAATGACAGTCCGCATTCTCGCGATGTGAATCGTTCGAGGTTTGCGTCTCGCTTGATCGTCATCGAGATAAGCTGGCTTGGTCGCAAAATGACCCTTAGTCGACCCGAGCTAGTCTAATCCGGATACTTTCGCAGCTCCGGATTCCATTTCTTTGCGACCACACGGTCACCAATCGTAAAGCGCAAAAGGTCTTCTCCGACCTCCAACGGGCCCTCGTAGGTGCTCTGTGTCCGCGCCACGAGTTCGGACACCTTCGTTTCGAGAAGTATGACGTGTGAATAGGCCGCGAGTTTGGGCTTTGCGCGCGAAAAGACCATGCCAGCTTCCTCAGGCGACGTATGGTGATCCGCGACGGGCTTTAGTTGCGGCAGTTTTGCCAGTTGTGCCGACATCGCAAAGACTTCATGAATCAACAGATCGCTTCCCGTCGCATGCTTGATGAGATTTTCGTCAAACTTCGTGTCTCCTGAAATCGTTACAGACCGCGCGTCGTAGTCGATCCGATAACCCACCGACGGCTTGACCAGGTCGCCGTGATTGACCGCAAATGCGGTGACCTTGACACCGGCCTCGTCGAACACGACGCGATCTGCTTGGAAGTCGTGGACCTCAATCTGCATGGCGGCGGGCGGGATGTGTTCGTCCGCATGACGGATGCTGACGTCATCAGAAAATGCCTCCGCAAGGCCTTTGGCAATCTTCGCCACACCGCTCGGCACGGTTGTTCCGTCCGATGGACCCCACAGTCTCATGGGTTTGACGCGGGATCCAAATGGCCCGAACATGTACCCCGTCATCCACAGGTCAGGCAGGCCCGCAACATGGTCCGAATGATAATGGGTCAGAAAAACCGCATCGATGCCTTTGCCGGATGATATGCCCAACTGATAGAGGCGCACTGTCACTCCTCGACCCGCGTCGAATAGTAGATTCAGTCCGCCGGCTTGAACGAGCGTCGCCGGTCCGAAACGCGCGGCAGTTGGTTCGGGGCCACCCGTACCGAGCAGCGTCACGACAATCTCGTTGGAGGCGGCAGGCTTTTCCTCAGCCGTCGCGCTGCCATGGATCGAATAGGTCAACACCAAAGTTGCAGCGATAACCGCTAAAATGCGCCGCGCCATTATCGCCATACGCCGACTCCTTGCTCGCGGTCGCAATGATTGAATTCAAATGCGCGGCCTGCACCAGCCGTCTCGTTTCCCCAACAACAAGATAGCCGCCGCAGGGTGGTACGCTTGTATATTTCAGCCATCCGGGGAAAGAATGTTGTCCCAATCGCCAATAAACTGACTTGGTCCAGCGCCGACCAGTGCGTGGCATTCACGGATGAAATGCGCCTGATCAAAATAGCCGGCTTCGTGGGCAATTCGGGTCCACGACTTGGTCGGTTCGTTACGATGAGCCGTCAAGGCTGCATCGAACCTGATCGTACGCGCATAAAGTTTGGGAGAAAGGCCAACTTGTGACGAAAAGCGGCGTTGAAAATGACGCGCGCTCAGGCCCGATTGCTTCACAAGGTGGTCGATACCGACGCAACCCCGCGATGCCAGCAGCAGACGGGACGTATAGTCGACCCCATCCTGAGCTGAACTGTCATCCTGCATCATCCCGAGCCAGCGTTCTGCCGCGGATACGCGCGAGGCAAAGTCCGCAGCCGAACGTACGGCGTCGCTCAGCAGCACCGCGCGCTTGCCAAGAACGTCGCAGGCCCGGATGCCTTCATTGACGAGGGACGTCATATCGATGCCGACGAGGCGATTGAGCGCAGCCGGCTGCAGCAGAATGTTGAAGACGTGGACTTCGCCTGACATGTAGAGCTGGATTCGGCGCGACCCTTGCGGGCCGACCACGACCGTTTCGGGGGCCGTCTGCAGGGGACCTGCATCGAGCCGAAGACGGAATGGATCGCCCAGATAAATATCGATGATCTGGTGGGGCCGCGCCGTCAGCGGCCACATCAGGCCTTTGGGGCCCAATGTTCCGCGGCGTTCCTCGAACGAGCGAACGATGCCACGAAGCCCGGGATGCGGAGTCCTTCGTCTGACCTCCATCGACGGCCTCCCGTTTGGCGCCACCGCAAGGCCTTGCATCTGGCGATCTGAATAATATCACAACTGGGTTTCGACAACGATGGCAGGTACTGCGCCGATAGGCCTCGGCTGTTGGATCATCCGAACAGCCATGTTGCCCGCTTGTGGCCGATCGCGTCATTTCGGTCGCGCGCAGCAACCATATCGCTCCAGGAGTGAAGCGGACGTCAACTCCGGCACGTCATGCTGCCGCGTTCATGGGTAGACGGCCTAGCCGCCTTGCCGTAGCCGCGCCAGCACCTTGAGCCCGCCATAGCCATCGGCGGGCAGCAGGCCCATCTTGATCTGGTAATCCTTGATCGCCTTCATGGTGTCGTTGCCGACGCGGCCGTCGGTGCCGCCGGTGTCGAAGCCGGCCTTGGTCAGCCGCGTCTGCATCTCCTGCACCTCGGCGAGCGTTAGCGCCCGCTCGGAGCCGGGGAAGGGCTGAATGAACGGCGGTCCGCCGAGACAGCGATCGCCGAGATGGCAGATCGCCAGCGCGTAGTTCATCGACGGATTGTAGCTCTTCACCGAATTGAAGTTGGGGCCGAGCAGGAAGGCCGGGCCGCCGGCGACCGGGATCCAGAGCTGCGCTGACGCGCTCGGCTGCGGAAACGGCTGGCCGTCGGCTCTGACGACGCCGGCGCTGGCCCAGGCTGCGTAGGTGCGGCTGCCGCCGGCGCCGCCGCCGGGTGCGCGAACCTCGTAGCCCCAGTGCTCGCCGCGGTGCCACTTGCCGCGATTGACGAGATATTTCGCGGTCGAGCCGAGCGCGTCGTCGGGGCGGCCGAACGGCGACACCTTGCCGTCGCCGTCATAGTCGAAGCCGACATTGAGCCAGACTTCCGGCATCCACTGCGAATGGCCCATCGCGCCGGCCCAGGAGCCGTTCATCTCCTCGGGCGTGCTCCAGCCGCGCTGTACGATCTTCATCGC
Organism: Bradyrhizobium sp. USDA3010; assembly: GCF_056429065.1. Lineage (NCBI taxonomy): Bacteria > Pseudomonadati > Pseudomonadota > Alphaproteobacteria > Hyphomicrobiales > Nitrobacteraceae > Bradyrhizobium > Bradyrhizobium sp. USDA3010. The sequence continues at coordinate 15,080 of NZ_JBWJZD010000009.1, read as the reverse complement.
GTTGATCAGCTCGGTCTCCCAATAGGCCTTCCGGCGCGGCTCGTTCCAGGCGAGCGCCGCAAGCGAGGGAAACACCGGCGTCATATGGTTCTGCTGCACCAGCGGATCGCCATAGGCGGATTCGACGCCCCACAGCGCGAGCAGCGTACCGCGCTCGACGCCGAAGTCGCGCTCGATCCGGGCGAACAGCGCCTCGTTCTTCTTCAGCGCCTCGCGGCCGTGGATGACGCGCCAGTCCGAGACGCGGCGGTTGATGTACTGCCAGATCTGCTCGTGGAATTCGGGCTGGTTGCGCATCTGCTTGAACACGCTCATGTCGGGCTCGACACGTCCCATGCAGCGATTCCAGGTCGCCTCCGAAATGCCTTTTGCCAGCGCGCGGGCGCGAAAATTGTCGCGCCATTGGTCGAAGCCCGGAGGGGACGCCGCCAGTGCGCCGAGCGGAGTGCCGAGTGTTACGCCTGCCGCGAGCGCCGCCTTCAGGACGGCGCGGCGGGCAGGTGATTTCAAAGAATCAGGCTGTTTCATCAGGCCACTGTAGCGGCGCCGATCGGGTGAGCCAAAAGCCACGCCGCCGCAGGATCATGATTTGAGCATGCCCTTGTCGGAAAACCGGTTCCCACTTTTCCGGGGCGTGCTCTAGCTATCCTGCAAATCTGTGGCGATTTTTGACAGCCATTGCCGGACAATCTGCTCCGATCTGGCGTCGAGGCTGGCGGCGAGCCGGCGCTCCTGGGCCTGGGCGATGTGGCGGCATTTCTCCAGCAGCGCGGTTCCATGGCTGGTCAGCGTCCACTGCAGCACCCGGCCGTGGACCGGGTGCGGCGTCTTGCGGATCGCGCCGTCGCGCTCGAGGTTGCGGATGATCACGCTGACGGTCTGCGGCGTCAGGAATGCCACCCGGGCCAGATCGGCGCCCGAGAGGCCCGGATAGGCTTTCAGCATCGTCAGCACGACGAATTGGGGAGAGGTGACGCCGAGGCCAGCCAGCTCGCGCTCCATCGACAGCCGCGAGGCCGCATTCGCCTGGCGCAGCAGGTAGGCGAGGTAGCCCTGTTCGCCGCGCTTGCCTTCGCCGGGCGGCGGGACGGCAGAGGCGGGCAGGGCGTCTGCGGCCGATCCTGCCCCGATCGCTGCCTTGCCCGCCGCCGCTTTCCCCGCCGGGCGCTGCCCGGCTGCGCCGGATTTCCCTCGTTTCTGCATTCCCGCCATGTTGCCTTCGCGAATGTCTGCGTCTTGCTCAATATCAGAGCCCTGATAAGATGTCAGTACACTGATAACATGAGGCCAAGCCGATGTCACATGCCCGCAAGGAATACACCGACTTCGAGAAGCTCGCCCCCGATGTCTTCGCCGTCGTGCGTGACCTCGGCCAGTTCGCGGCGAAGGCCGGTCTCGACAAGCAGCTGCTCGAACTGGTCAAGCTGCGCGCCTCGCAGATCAATGGCTGCGCCTTCTGCGTGCAGTATCACATCCTGCAGGGCGAGAGCCTCGGCGTGCCCACAGACAAGCTGAACCTCGTCGTGGTGTGGCGCGAGGTGCCGCAGTTCTCGGCCCGCGAGCGCGCGGCGCTGGCCTGGACCGAGGCGCTGACGACCATGCCGAACGGCGTCAGCGACGAAATCTATGCCGCGATCACCGCTGAATTCTCCGAAAAGGAGCTGACCTACCTGACCTCGGCCATCGCTTCGATCAATGTCTGGAACCGGTTTGGCGCCGCCTATCGCTGGACGCCGCCGCCGCGCAGGCAGCGGGCGGCCGCGGCGGCTTCCTGAGACGGAACGAACGGCAATTGACAGGGGAGGACGACCGATGACTTCGATGGCGATGACATCATCTGTTTCATGTGCGCGGCCGCCGCGGCCGGTCTTGCCGGCCGTGATCGCGGGACTGGCCTCGGCCTTCGTGATCGGCAAGGCGCTGCCGACCCCGATGGACGCGATCTCCGCGGCGATCGCGCCGCTCTGTGCGAGTGCCAATGCGGCGTCGCCGCTCGACAAGGTCGATGTCATCACCTCGCATGCGTTGCCGAACGTGCCGGGCAAGCGCGTCACGGTGGTGCGCGTGTTCTACGGTCCCGGCGGCTTCACGCCGCCGCATCGCCATTCCGGCTCGGTGACGGCCTACATCACTAAGGGCGCGATTCGTTCCCAGCTCGGCGGCGGACCGGTCGAGACCTTCAAGGTCGGCCAGTCCTTCTTCGAGCCGCCGGGCTCGACCCACATGGTCTCGGCCAATGCCAGCACCACGGCGCCGGCGGAACTGATCGCGGTTTTCGTCGCGGACGAAGGCGCGCAGCTGACTACGATGCTGGAATAGCCGCCGGCAATTCCGATCGACGCCGGCCCAATTCCGCAGGTCGCGCGCGTCCTCAAGCATTGGACCAGTTTGCTGTGAAGTCCGCAGCAAACTGGACCTTGCAAGCGGAATTGGGCGCGGTGATTGAAGGCGCGGCGGCTACGGCTGCAATGCGATTTCCCCGCTAGCGCGGCGGTCACCGAACAGGAGTAACCGATGGTCAATCTCAAGGGGCTTTCCGCCTTCCCGATCACGCCCTCGAATCGAGATGGGGAGGTCGATGCGGGAGCGCTTCGCGCATTGCTGGAGCCCTTGATCGCGGCAAAGGTGGATTCGATCGGTCTGCTCGGAAGCACGGGCTCATATCCGTATTTCAGCCGCGATGAGCGGCGGCGTGCCGTGCAGGCGGCGGCCGCCCTGGCAGGTGGCAAGACGCCGATCCTGGTCGGCGTCGGCGCGCTGCGCACCGATGATGCGGTGAAACTAGCGCAGGATGCACGCGATGCCGGCGCGGCGGCAGGCCTGCTGGCGCCGGTTTCCTATACGCCGCTCACCGATGATGAGGTCTTCGAGCACTTTCAAACGGTGGCGCGCGAAAGCGGATTGTCGATCTGCATCTACGACAATCCGGGCACGACGCATTTTCGATTCACGCCGGCCCTGGTCGGCCGCTTGAGTCACGTTGCGGGAATCGTGGCGGTGAAGAGTCCCGCGCTGGACGCTGCCGCGGTGCCGGGCCATATCGCCGAATTGCGCGCCGTCGTGCCGAGCGGCTTCTCGCTGGGTTACAGCGCCGACTGGAATTGCACCGAGGCGCTGCTGGCGGGCGGCGAGACCTGGTACAGCGTGCTCGCAGGAGTTTTTCCCAAGGTCTGCGTCGACATCGTCCGTGCCGTCGCAAGTGGCGATGCCGCCAGGGCGCGGCAGCTTGATGCGCGGCTGCAACCGGTCTGGCAGCTGTTCAAGACATTCTCCAGCCTGCGGGTCGCCTACGCGATCGCCAATCTCAGAGGGATCTGCGCGGCCGAGCCTCCGCGTCCGATCCTGCCGTTGCCCCCGGACGCGCAGAAGAAGGTCGGTGAGGTACTGGCCGGAATGGAGATCGGTTGACCGCATCAATCAGGTTCGCGATGGAATTCGTTCCACCGCCGTCGTGGCTTCCATCCGCACATAAAATCGGCTTAACAACCGCCCGTCATGCTCGGCTTTCTGGGAGGCGTTCGATGCGATTGCCGGTGGTTCTGTTGACGCTTCTGATCCCCGCAGTGGCGTGGGCCGAGGAGCCCGCGACCAACGCGCCGGCCTTGTGGGGCAGTCCCAGCGTCGACAACGGCACCTGCTGCAAGACGCTTGGCGAGGTGCGCAGCAACATCGACCGGCTCGACCGCGAGATCGTGCGCCTGATGGCCGAGCGCGGCCGCTACGTCCATGAGGCCGCCCGCTTCAAGGCCAACCCCGCGCAGGTCGAGGCGCCCGAACGCGCCGAGGCGGTGGTGAAGAAGGCGATGGCGCTTGCGGAAGCGGACGGGCTGTCGCCCAAGGTTGCGGAAGCCGCCTATCACGCAATGGTCCGCGCTTTCATCGACTACGAGCAGGGCATCTTCGCGGATGCCGCGGCGCGCGGCGATGCGCCCTGGAAGAAATAGGCGGCCTATCGCAACACGGTGCAGCTTCCCAATCCGCGCAATGACGCGACCGATGTGGCGCGGAGCGCCATGACCCCAAGGGCGAACGGCGTTTGCACGATTTCGGAATAATGGAATAATGCCGCTGATTTGCCCGACGTGTCAAGTTGTCGTGCCTGATGACGGCAGCCGCCGGCTCCTTTGCATGGGGTTGTTTTCGATATTTTGGCCGTGCGCCTCGAACCAGTGTCCGCGTCGCTCGCCCTAATTGCCGCCGCCTTCCTGGGTGTCGATGCGATGCACGACGTCGTCGGGCAGGGCATGGGCCACGGCGGCCGCAGGTCCGGGCTCCGGTCCGATCTCGCGGCCGCGGCCGCGGATCAGCCGCTCATAGGCCGACACCAGCGTGGTGTAGGGATTGACCCAGAGCCAGCCGTCGCGCGTGAACACCTGCACGTCGAAATGCAGATGCCGTGACGTGCCGTTGGGATGGTCGAGATAGTTGGAGACCACGCCGATCTTCTCGCCTTCGCTGAGGCGGCGTCCGTTGAGCAGGCCGTCGGCGTCCATCACGGACGGGTTCATGTGCATGTAGCGGAAACGAACATGCTCGGTGCTTGTGTTGACCTGCAATGTCACGGCCTGCTGCTGCGCCGAGCGGATCACGATACTGTCGCGCACCGCGACGACCGCCTGCTGCCTGGGGTCGCAACCGTCCTTGCTGTCGGCCGAACACGCGCCGGGCCTGATATCCTGGCCCTGATGGCCGTAGCCGCTGGCGCATTGGCCGACCTCGAAGCTGCGCGCTTCACAGAAATTGTCCTGCCAGGGATATTCGTCGACGGTCGCACCTGCCTTGCGCCTGGCGAAGGATTGCGAGTGCGCGAAGGCCGGCACCTTCTCGAGCGGAAAGCGGATCTGCGAATAGACCGTGAAATCGGCGTGGCCGCCCTGCTGCTTGCGGCCGCCGCTGCCCGGAACGATGTCGCCGCTCGGGCGGAAAGTGAAATCCGCCGACTGAGCGATCGGCCGCTCGGCGATGTCAGAGGCGATGTCGCTGCGCGGCCGCGACGGCTGGCCGCCGGCGATGCGCAATGCCTTCAGGAAGCGCTCGGCGACCGGATATGCCTCGCGGCAGGCGAGGCGCTTCGGCCGCGGCGCGCTGTCGAGGCACTGGATCGAAACGACATAGGGAATCCCGAAGCGGGTGAAGGCGTAGCGCACATAGCCTTCGCGGATGAAGCGGCGCAGGTCCGGAAACTGCGCGGCCAGCGTCTTGACCGGCTCGCCCTTGCCGCCGAGCCGGTCGGCGAGGTCGTAGACCAGGATCGAGCCCGAGATCTGCACTTCGACCGGTTTTGCAAAGGTCCGCGGCGGCATGCCGTCGCCGGCGCCCGGGTCGAGCGAGAACACCGCGTCATAGCCGGACGCGCCGGCATGGAACACATCGGCCGCGCGGAAGTCGGCCTGGTAGCGTGCGACCGGCAGGCTGTCCGGTGCGCCGTTCTGTCGTGCGTCGAGATAGCTTGCGGGGTCGAAAGGCAGCAGCACCGGGATCGGGCTCTGCGCGATGCCGGGGAAGAGCGACGATGTCACCGCATTCAGCTGCACCAGCGCGGGCGTCGCGCGCGGATCGGTGGCGGGAACGCGGCGCTGTCCGGCGAATGTGAAGCCGGAGGCGATGGCCGGGCGGGTCGTGATCTCTTGCCGGAGCTGGTCGAGCACCGAGCGCCATTCGACCCGCATGGCCGAGATCGAAGGCGTCCGGAATTCGTCGGCATGAGCGCCGGGAGGAGGCAAGAGCAGGGCTGCCAGCCAGCAACTGATGAAGCTGACGACCTTCCTGTTCACTGCACTCCCCGGGTCATGTCTAATCGCGAGAGATTAGAGCAAGTTCCGGAAAAGTGTGTAGCAGTTTTCCGGAAAGTTTGAGGTTAAACAGCAACCTGATGCGCGATGATGATTCATTGCGACTGTCACCGCACTTCGCCGCTCAATCCCTGCTCAATCCTTGCTCAGTCCTTGGCGCGTTCGACGTAGGAGCCGTCCTCGGTCATCACGACGATGCGCGTGCCGGTGGAAACGTGCGGCGGCACGCCGGTGCGGATGCCGTTGGACAGCATCGCGGGCTTGTACGACGACGAGGCGGTCTGCCCCTTGGTGACGGGCTCGGTCTCCACCACTTCGAGCGTCACGCGCTGGGGCAGCTGGATCGCGACCGGATTGCCCTCGTGCATCGACAGCTTCACGGTCATGTTCTCCTGCAAATACGGCGCAGACGAGCCGACGATCTCCTTGGAGACCTGGACCTGATCGTAGTTGTCGTTGTTCATGAAGTGGAAGCCGTCGGCGTCCTCGTAGAGGTAGTTGTAGTTGTGATCCTCGACGGTGGCCTTCTCGACCTGGTCGGTGGTCTTGTAGCGCTCCGACACCTTCACGCCGTCGCCGATGCGGCGCATTTCGATCTGGCTGACTGGGGTGCCCTTGCCGGGATGAATGTTTTCGGCGGAGAGGACCACATAGAGCTTGCCATCCTGCTCGATGATGTTGCCCTTGCGGATGGAACTGGCGATGACTTTCAAAGGTGTTTTCCTGAATTTGAGAAGCGGGGGCGCAAACCGGACCGGCAGCCCCTCGGCCGTGGCGGCGATTTCGGGCTGCAACATACTGATTTGTCCCTGAGATGCCAGTCTTTTGCGGCCGAATTCGGCAGTTTGGCAACCGCCGGCAACAGCCCTCGGGGGCCGCTAACGAGGGTCCTTGCCGGGGATTTTTCGGGCCTTCCCGTTATGTTCGGCAAGGCTTGCGGGAACCGAGAATGTCCCCGTCTTCAGGTCGCAGAGGCAGCAACCAGCCGGCCACGGCGGCATCCTGTTTCCGCGGAACTGGCGATGGGACGCGCGAGCCGGTGTTCAGGTTCAGCCGTGGCGACGCATGGACATTGCCGGCATCTTTCGACAAGAAAGGATTCGCTTCGCCGCGTTCCGCTGCGACCAAGGCCGTGTCGACGATGTATTTGCATGGAATCAAGGATTTGCGCCCGGCTCTTAAATCGGGGCGGTGGCTTGTTGATGTTGAATCCGCGACGGCTGGGGCGGTCGGCCGATGACAGCCCATGACCAGCCCTCGCCCTGGTGGACGCCGTCACGCTACGCCGATCGCAGGCCCTTCCTGCAGGCGCGGACCGCGATCACGCGGGCGCTCCGGGCCTGGTTCGAGGAGCAGGGCTTTGCCGAGGTCGAGACCGCCATCCTGCAGATCTCGCCTGGCAACGAGACCCATCTGCACGCCCCCCGTACCGAGCTCAGGCAAGCCGATGGCTCAGCTGCGCCACGCTATCTGCGCACCTCGCCCGAGTTCGCCTGCAAGAAGCTGCTCGCGGCCGGTGAGCCCAAGATCTACGAGTTCGCGCGGGTGTTCCGCGATCGCGAGCGCGGCGACCTGCATTTGCCCGAATTCACCATGCTGGAATGGTACCGCGCCAATGCCGGTTACGACGCCATCATGGCCGACACGATCGTCGTCATCGCCCATGCGGCGCAGGCGACCGGGATCGGACGGTTTTCATTTCGTGGCGGGATGGCCGACCCCTTTGCCGAGCCGGAGCTGATGACGGTTGCCGCAAGTTTCGAGCGCTTCGCCGGCATCGACCTGCTGGCGACGATCTCGGGCGGCGAGGGCAATCGCGAGGCGCTGGCGGCAGCCGCGCGCGAGCGGGTGCGGATCGCGGACGACGACACATGGTCGGACATTTTCAGCAAGGTGCTGGTCGAGCATGTCGAGCCCAATCTCGGACAGGGCCGCCTGACGGTGCTGTTCGAATACCCGCCGCCGGAGGCCGCGCTGGCGCGCACCAAGGCGGGCGAGCCATGCGTCGCCGAACGCTTCGAGGTCTATGCCTGCGGGGTCGAGCTCGCCAACGGCTTTGGCGAGTTGACCGACGCGGCCGAGCAGCGCCATCGTTTCACCGCAGCCATGGACGAGAAGGCCCGCCGTTACGGCGAGCGCTATCCGCTCGACGACGATTTCCTTGCCGCCGTCGGCCAGATGCCCGAGGCGAGCGGTGTCGCGCTCGGCTTCGACCGGCTGGTGATGCTGGCGAGCGGCGCGCCACGAATTGACCAGGTGGTCTGGACGCCGCCTGCAGGAGAGCCATGAACAGGATCGATCCGAAACTGGCGGCAACGCTGCGCCAGCCGCGCGAGCTGGCCGATGCCGGCCTCGTGCCGGTCGCAGCCCTTGCCGCGCTCGAACAGGTGGCTGCGCGCTACGCGGTCGCGGTGACGCCGGAGCTCGCGGCGCTGATCGATCCGGCTGATTCCGCCGACCCGATCGCGCGGCAGTTCATCCCGAGCGCTGATGAGCTCGTCGAGCAGCCGGGCGAGAACGCCGATCCGATCGGCGACGATGCGCATTCGCCGGTCGCCGGCATCGTGCATCGCTATCCGGACCGGGTGTTGTTCAAGCTCGTCCATGTCTGCGCGGTCTATTGCCGGTTCTGTTTCCGGCGCGAAATGGTCGGGCCGGGCAAGGCCTCGGCCTTGTCCGACGATGCCTATCGGGGGGCACTGGAGTACATCCGTACCCATCAAGAAGTCTGGGAAGTCATCCTGACCGGCGGCGATCCCTTGATGCTGTCGTCGCGCAGGCTGTCCGAGATCATGGCCGATCTCGCTGCTATCGACCATGTGAAGATCATCCGCCTGCACAGCCGCGTTCCCATCGCCGACCCCGGACGCATCAATTCCGACATGGTCGCGGCGCTGCGGGTCGACGGGGCGACGACCTGGATCGCAATCCACGCCAACCATCCGCGCGAGCTGGGCGCCAATGCCCGCGCCGCGTGCGCGCGCCTTGCCGACGCCGGCATCCCGTTGGTCAGCCAGTCCGTCCTGCTGCGCGGCGTCAATGACGATGCCGCGACGCTCGCGGCGCTGATGCGCGCCTTGGTCGAGTGCCGGATCAAGCCCTATTATCTGCACCACGGCGACCTTGCACCCGGCACCGCGCATTTGCGCACCACGATCGAAGCCGGGCAGGAATTGATGCGGGCGTTGCGCGGGCGCGTCTCCGGGCTGTGCCAGCCGGATTATGTGCTCGACATTCCCGGCGGGTACGGCAAGGCGCCGATCGGCCCGACCTATTTGTCGCAGCCGACTTCCCGCGAAGGTGAGGATCCGGTGGAGCGGCGGTACCGTATCGTCGATTATTGCGGTGACGTTCATCTTTACCCGCCGCAACCGTGAGCCTGCGATGAGCGGGCCGGGGACCGACGGCAGGAGCCGCCCGAGGGCGAGGGCAGCCGCGGCGTCGAAAATGCTGTGATGTTCGGCTTCTTTGTGGTGCTGGTCGCGGCGGGAATCTGGCTCCTTGGCACGATGGCCGATATACGGAAGGTTCAGGATTGCGCAGCGCAGGGGCGCCGCAACTGTGCTACCGTCGAGGCGCCGGAACGGGCGCAATAGGTTTGAGAAGCGGAGACGCGAGATGCGGAAGACTGTTTTGTTGATGGCTCTGATGATGGTTGGAGCGCCCCAGGTTGGAACGTCCCAGGCATGGGCGCAGCAACAGGGCGGATCGTCCTCCATGCAGAAGAGCGCGCCGCTGCCGGAGGCGCCGGTCGGACATCGTCAGCCACGCCGCGGCGACGTTCCCAATGAAAAGAATATCAGCGATCCGAACAGCACCGCGAACAAGGAAGACGCTGCGCTCGACAAGAAGATCAAGAGCATCTGCCGCGGCTGCTAAGCCACGGAAGGGACCGGCGGAGCGGGATATCCGCCCCGCCGGCAACGCTCAATCCGTTCGACCGTCTCAGGCCGAACGCTCCTGCAGGCCGTCACGCCGCACGCTGCGCCTCGCGTCGACGGCATCGGCCAGCTGCTTCAAGACGTCAGCCGTCGCCGCGAGGTCGATGCAGCCGTCCGTGATGCTCTGGCCGTAGGTCAGCGGCTTGCCCGGCACGACGTCCTGGCGGCCGGCGACCAGATTGCTCTCGATCATCACGCCGATGATGCGCTGGTCGCCGCTTGCGACCTGCTGTGCGATGTCGGCGGCAACCAGCGGCTGGTTCTCCGGCTTCTTGCTGCTGTTGGCGTGGCTGGTGTCGATCATCAGCCGCGGCGCGACACCGGCGTGGCCGAGCTCGGCCGCCGCAGCATCGACGCTCGCTGCATCATAGTTCGGCACCCGCCCGCCGCGCAGGATGACATGGCAGTCCTCGTTGCCGCTGGTCGCGGCGATCGCCGAACGGCCGCCTTTGGTGACCGCCATGAAATGATGCGGGTGCGACGCCGACTTCACCGCGTCCGCCGCGATCCGCACGCCGCCGTCGGTGCTGTTCTTGAAGCCGACCGGGCACGACAGGCCGGACGCCAGCTCGCGATGGATCTGGCTCTCGGTGGTGCGCGCGCCGATCGCGGCCCACGAGACCAGATCGGCGATGTATTGCGGCGTCGTCATGTCGAGGAATTCGGTGCCGGCCGGCAGGCCGAGATTGTTCACGGCCGACAGCACGTTGCGTGCAAGCCGCAGGCCCTTGTTGATGTCGAAGCTGCCGTCCAGATCGGGATCGTTGATCAGCCCCTTCCAGCCGACGGTGGTGCGCGGCTTCTCGAAATAGACCCGCATCACGATCTCGAGGCGGTCGGCGAGCTGTTCGCGCAGGCTGGCGAGACGCTCGGCGTAGTCGACGGCCGCCGCGGGATCGTGGATGGAGCAGGGGCCGACGACGACCAGCAGGCGGTCATCGGTGCCGTTGAGGATCGCGTGGATGGCGTTGCGGGCGCCCATCACGACGCGGGTCGCCGTCAGGGTGCGCGGGACCTCCCGCATCACCTCTTCGGGCGTACTGAGCTCTTTTAGTTCCTTGATGCGAAGATCGTCTGTCGTACTCAACACGGCTGGCTCCTTTGGGGTTCGGGACCTGCCGGCACACAAAAAAGCCGCCAGGTCTGGCGGCTTGTTTTGGACGTTTGCTGCAATTCTTCAGATTGAGCGCGATCCTCCGGCCGCCAGCGAGCTGTCGTAGCTAAAGTACCAAAAATAGCTGGTGGCGACGGTGATCATGGCGGGCTCTATACCCGACGGATATCGGCCTGTCACCCCCCCAAAACCGCGGGTGAGCCGGTTCGTCGTCAGGTGTTGCGCGCCGCCAACGCCATACCTATCAGGGTCGCGCCGCCGAACATCAGATTGAGGCCGACGAGGAGGCCGATCGCCCATTCCGCCGAGCCCGGCAGGCCCGCGATGATGAAGAAGGCGATCACGATATCCATCAGGCCGGCGATCAGCAGCCAGGACCAGCGTCCCGACAATTCGCGGCGGTGCTCCAGCGCATACATGATGGTGGCGACGCCCTCGGCGACGAAATAGGCGCCGATGACGATGGTCAGCGTCAGCACGCCCTGCATCGGACGGGCCAGCAGCACCATGCCGGCCAGCACGGCGAGCGCGGCCGAGATCAGCGACCACCAGAAGCCCGGCATGTTGCGCGCCCAGAAGGTCACGATCAGTCCGCCGATACCTGAGATCAGGAACATCCAGCCGAGGAAGATGGTGACGGCGAGGCTCGCGAATGTCGGCACGATCGTCGCCGCGATGCCGAGGATCACGAGCAGGATGCCTTCGAACAGGAACGCCTTCCAGTGTTGCTTGACCGCGGCCTGCATCTCCGATCGCAGTCTGTCGAGATCGTTGGACAGGGTCATCGCGGCTCTCCAAATCTGCAACGGAAAAGTCTGCAACGGTCAAGTCTGCGAGCGTGCGGCGTATCCTAGCCTTGGCCCGGCGTGGACGGAAAGCCCTCCGCGGCGGTCCGCATCCGGTTGCGGCCGAGGAAATAGACCGCGGTGGTCGCGATCAGCAGCGCTAGTCCGATCAGGATCGAGGTGAAGCCGATCGGGACCAGGATGAATGAGGCATTGCGCTCGGGATTGACGTACCAGTGATGCAGCGAGGTGAGCAGGAAGGAGACCCCGGCAAAGCCGGTGCCGCCGCCGACCAGCAGCAGTGCCCACATTCGCCGCAGCTGGCTCAGCCGCTCGCGCGCAACGTCGGTGCGCGGCGCATGATGCCTGCCGAGGCGGCGCACCAGGCGGATTGCAAAACCGATCGAGGAGAAGCCGATCAGCACGCTGGCCGAACCGAGCAGGAGCCGCGCGGTCGGGCCGAGATCGGGAATGCGCTGCAGCGCGAGCAGTGGAAAATCGAACGCTGCATGCAGCGCAACCGGTGCGACCAGCACCAGCGACCAGTTCGTGATGCGGGCCCAGTCGCGGTGGCCCCGGTAGGCGCCGAGCGCACCACCGGAGCGCGCGATCGCAAGGTAGGCGCCGGCGATGATGCCGAGCGCACCGTGAAACGGCACCGTCAGCACGCTGCGCAACGCCGCGAGCGCCCGCCACATGTCCTTGTGCTGGACGAGATAGGCGAGGTTCTCGTAGGCCGCAAATCCGAGGCCGGCGGCCGCGCCATAGACCACCGTATCCATCGGATCGGCGAAGGCGCGGCGGCGCGTCGAGATGGCGACGATGACGAGAACCTTGACGATCTCCTCCGGTGCTGCGACGCCGAACGCCGCGCGGACCGCCTGGGTCGCCCAGGGATTGTCGGGAATGGCAAGCAGCGCATTGAAGGGAATGCGCGCCAAGCCGAGCAGCGAGATGCTGGCCGCGCCGAGCACGAAGGCGAGCCACACCTGCACCGGCGGTCCGGGGCGCTCGTCGGCGGCAATCACCAGCCACAGCACCAGCAGCGCGGGCGCGATGGCGGCGGCGCCAATCACAGTCGGAAGCGACTCAAGCAACAACATGAGCCGGACGGCCCCTTTTATGGCACCAAAGCGATGCGGACCGAAGAAATGGCAGCAAGTTCAGCGGATTGCAAATCGAGCATTTGGCGGAATCGGCTCGACTGAAGCCATTCTTGTGTCCGATATGCCACGGTTGCCGGCGAAAGCGCGGCGCGGGCCTCTATCGGCTCAAAGCAGAGGGTGACCACCGGCTGCCGGGCAGTTCCTGGCAGCCAAACGCCCCCGTGCGGCGTTCTTCAGTATCCGAACTGTGATCGGGTGACGATCTGTGGGTCCAACCAGTTTGCCTGAATGTCGCGAGCCGCGCGGCGCTGGCGTATCGGAGCGAGATCGGGGGGCGCATCGACAATGCGGCTCACGCTATGACCAGATCGCCGACCCGCAGATGGGGCGAACGGCGCGCGGCTGTGGCGGCGGCAAGTTTCGGCACCGCGTCCCTTTCCGTGGGCTATAATGTCGCGGGCAAAGCGACTGATCCGGTAAAAGCTAAAGATGTCTTCGATTGATTCTGCTGTGATCGTTCTTGCCGTGATCGCCCTGTTTGCGGCGTTTGTAAACGGTGCGCTGGGTTACGGGTTTTCCTCGCTCACCGTGCCGGTTGCGCTTGTCTTCTACACCAACCGCGTTCTCAATCCCGCGGTCGTCATCGTCGAAGTCTTCGTCAACCTGTATGTTCTGTGCATCAATCTGAGCGGCGTTCCGGCCGTGTGGCGGCGCGTGCTGCCTATTCTCATCGGCATGCTGCCCGGCATTGCGCTCGGAGCCTTTGCTCTGACGTCACTGCAACCCGGCTGGACCAAGTTCGCCACCTATTCGATTATTCTGCCGCTTATCCTGCTGCAGGCGGCCGGTTGGCGGAAGCCGATCCAGTCGAAATGGCTGGTCGGTTTGCCCTTTGGAACGGCGCTCGGGGTCCTGTACTCGGTCACGACCATCTCGGGACCGCCGCTGGCAATCCTTTTCAACAATCAGGGCCTTGTCAAAGACGAGTTTCGGGCCGGTCTCGCACTGGTTCGGGTGACAGAGTCCGGCTTGACCGCGATCGCGTACTACAAGCTCGGTCTGTTCATCGAAGAGAGCCGGAGCATGTTGTTCGTGCTCGTTCCCTGCGTGGTCGTCGGCATACCGTTCGGTGCCTGGCTGATCCGCCGGCTGGACGCCGAGACGTTTCGCCGGATCTGCATGAGCTTTGATGCGTGGGTCGTGGGATTCGGACTGTCGCGCGTGTTGATCGAAGTGAAGCTGATGGAAAGCCCGTGGGCCTACAGCGTCATGGCCGGGACGATCCTGATCGACGTCTGCTTGTTGTATGTGTTCTTCACCGCGCGGAGAGGGACCGCGCAGAACCCGCACGCGTTGGCTCCGCTGAGATCTGGAATCGGGGCGGCCCGACCTGATGGCGACAATGCCGCGGGGCGGCGTTCGCAAGGTGGCTAACCTGCCAGCAGGCGCCGGCAGGTTTCGGCGAACACCTCGGCGCCCGTGACGATATCGGCGTCGTCGGTGTTCTCGCTCCAGTGATGGCTGATGCCGCCAATCGACGGCACGAACAGCATCGCCGCCGGCATGACGGTGGCGAGGACCTGGGCGTCATGGCCGGCGCCGCTCGGCATGCGGATTGATTTGCCGGCGGAGGTCTCGCTCGCCGGCTCGATCGCCGGGCTCGAGATCGTCACCAAGATCGCCTGGTACTATGTACACGAGCGGGTCTAGGCAGTTGTTCCGTTCGGACGGCGCGCCTGACCCGCGCGACCGGTGCGACGAAACAGGATCTTTTTTGGAACGGACCGGGCAGTGATGAACCCCGCTGGATGTGCGGGGCCGTGCAGGTGCGCGAGAACAAGATCCACTTCTGGATTGAAAACAGTGTTCACGCTGTTGGGCAATTCTGAACGGCGGGAGCGTCGCAGGACGTTGACGAATTGGTCGTCGGCTCATTGCCGGGGCTGAAGGTCGGGGCCTCCGCCGTCCCTGCGAACAGCTGCTTCTGAGCCGGAGTCCCGGAAGGCCGTAACCAATCCGCCATCTGTGCCGCGGTTTCCGCTTGGCGCGCTCTTCGGATCAACCGCTCGCGCTCAACGCCCGGATAGGTGCCTTGTGCTTCCTTCCGAAGACGCTCAGCCTGATCACCAAGGCGAATTTCGAGAGAATCGGCCTGCTTGAACCGGCGACGCTGCATGGAACGCTGCTCCATCTTGTTGGGGAGGGCGGGAGCGCGTGCTAGCCCGTCTTATTCATGATTGCCGGGCGGGGCAGCTGGAACATTTCCGGTCGGGGTGAAGGCGCGCGCGAACGCTTCGGCTTTTTCGCCGCTTTTCGACCCGACTTCGTGAACGCGTTGGAGG